>NZ_NQMR01000160.1 GCF_002276045.1 Pseudoalteromonas sp. NBT06-2
CTGTTGAGGAAGTGAAAACTGAAAAACCAACATTAGTTTACGGTCACGCTACAGCACCAATGACAACGCCTGTTTCTATTGAGCTTGAATCATCAAACGCATTACCAACAGCAATGCCAGATGATTTACGTCCTGTAGTTGTAATCAGTACACAAGCATGCGGTTCAATAGCACCCGTTGGTCATGCAAAATCTGAAATGACTGTATGTTAAATGTCTTTATTTTGAATTGATATAGACTGTTTGGATATCACTTCAATTTATTTTTAAAAAAGGCTTCTATTAATTTAGCAGCCTTTTTATTATATTAGCGGTCTTGTTTAACGCCTAATAATTTGCGTTATTCAGTTAAAAGCACACACTGCGCCTGACTTACAAATCCTTTGCTATCAATCGAGTGTTCAACTTGTGATACAAACCACCTGCCATCAATGCCATCTCTAACACCTTCTACTTTTATGACGCCCCCCGCTATCACATTTGGCTCACCAATAAATTTAAGATCTATTGATTTCGCCATTCGATTTGCATGAGTTAGCCTGGCTTTGGCGGCTAATTTTGCAGTTACTTCATTGGCATACGTTAAATTTAAATCAAAACACGGTTTATCTGAGCCAACTTTAACTTTTTTTCTACTTGCTGTAATAAAATCGTGATACCAAGCTTGACATGATTTATAACCTGGATATTGAGTATTTAAAGCCGTCCAACTTAATAGTTGCTCCCGAACTAAAGTTACTTCTTTGAGTTTTTTTCCACTGGTCGTTTTACCTGTACCTCTTGGAATAAAAACTAAAAAGTCATCAATTATTTTAACAATAGCATCATAATAACTAGCTAAACGCGTTAGCAGTTGCATATCACTTTCATTTTGCTCAATAGCAGGTAATTCAATTGTATTTAGTTTAGATGATAATTTTGCTTGTAATCCATATTTACTAGCTATTTTATCAACCAGGTTTTTTAATAACAAAGGCTGATCTGGGTCAGATAACCAACTAAATTTTAAAGGTATTTGCAGCCCTTTTGACCAAATAGATTTATTACCAAAAATAGTTAATGTATCTCGGACCCCATCCAAAGAGAACTCACTGACATCAAATTGACCAAAATTTATTAACTGACTAGCATCATCAGTCGCTTCTTGAGCATAGCCTAATGCGATAGAAATGGTATCGTCAGAACTGGGTAACTGTATTGGGTTTTCTCTATGATCATCAATTTCAATTATACATGTATCACTTATTAAACCTGATTTTTGACGTACTCGAACAGATACCACACGATCCATTAATGATTGACTAATGTCTTTACCATTTGCGTTAAGTACAAAATAAGGTGTCATATACATAAATTACCCCTTAATCCCAAATTCTAACGATATTACTTACTTTAGAAACAGATATTTCAGGTAAGATAATAACTATATTTTCGGGATATAATTCCCCTAATGCTGCGAGTCCAGGGTTATGTTCTAACACTTTTTCGACCACTCCAGATAAATGCCCGTAATGCTTCCAGCAAATATAATCAAGACAATCACCTTCTCTGGTACGGTAATTTACATTACTCATATACATTTATCCTTTATATTTAATTTTATTTTCAAACGCTTTTAAGGACATAGTAAAGCTAATTTCTCTTGGGTTACCATCAGCTAAAAATATGCTTCTTTGCTCGCTGATTTTTTCAATACACCAAGAACCCAATATTCGACCTACACCACTATTTGAAGTAGAACCTGTTTCTATATAACACAAAGGTAATGGTTTACCTTTACTGGCTTCTTCGCGCATCATATCAACTTGTTTTAACCCATTTTTTACAAGTTGTGGATAAATAATCCCCTCAATATTCAGCGTTCTGCCACCTGGTCCAATATATTGTAACAAAGGGCTAGATTTTTCAGTTGGTGCCGATTTTGTATCCCAACGATAATTAGATTCATAATTCAGTTTATTAAAGCTTGCACCACTTACTGCAAATTGAAACTCCCCTAACTTCATTTGATACTGGGTGTTTTTTATTTTCATACTAAGCTACCTCATCGATATAACGTAAACGTAAGTCACGTAATGCATCTCGCTCTTTTGCTTCTAATATTTGTTTAATTTCTTGTGCTATTGCAGTTTTATCCATATCAGCAGCGGCATTAACATTTATTTCAGCATTTACAGTGACATTTGCAACAGCAGATGATGAAGACGCTTGATTAGCTGAAAGTTCTCCCTCTTTAATACCGTCATTTTGGTTTAATTGAACCACTTTATTTTTAGGATCCAGTGCAAGATCTTTTGAATTTTCAACTGCACTGGACTGTTGAATTAGACTATTTTCTTCCTTATTTTCTTGCGGAGATTTATCTTGTTGCGTTTTTTCTTCATCATCAGAAAAGAAACCGCCAACAAATCCACCTATACTTTCACCTATGCTTTCACCACCAAAAGCACCTAAAGCACCACCCACTAAGCCACCAATAACAGTGCCAACACCAGGAATGATAGAGCCTAACGCAGCGCCTGCCGCTGCACCGGCTAAAGCACCACCCGCACCACCAGCAGCAGCGCCTACACCTTTTGATTTTTCAGCTGCACTCAATGAATCATCGTTTAAAGTTGACCCTATGCTAATAGCCCCCATTATTGCTGTAAGCGGAGCAGCAACGCGGCCCAATACTTTAGAGGCGGGGCTTTTCATCAAGCTTTTAAATATACCTCCTTTAGACTTGCCAAATGATTTACCCAACTTATGCTGTTTAGTTTGTGCTGTTTGATTTTTGTTTAATTTAGAGGCTTTTTTATTCGTATTATCTGCATCATCAAATTTATGATTGCTGCTAGTCAACTTGCTATTTAGTGACTTATTTTTAACGCGTTTTTGCTTTCGCTTATTTTTACGACCTTTCTTTTTAGCCTTTTGCTTTGTTTTATTTGTTTTTTTATTTTTTTTGTCCGCTATTTCATCTTCATTATCAGAAAAAATATTATCGAATACTCCATCCATAGATTCAAAAATATCTGCTGCGCCATCAAAACCTAAGCCTCTTAATAAATCAGGCCCCGCACTGACCAAGGATTTTAAATCACCACTTAATATACCTTTAAAGTCGAGCTGCTCTAGTCCTGGCATGACATTGCTCAGTATGTCTGCTGCACCATCAAAACCTAAACCTTTTAATATATCAGGCCCAACACTGGTCAAAGATTTTAAATCGCCATCTAAAATACCTTTAAAGTCGAGCTGCTCTAGTCCTGGCATGACGTTGGTCAGTATGTCTGCTGCACCATCAAAACCTAAACCTTTTAATATATCAGGCCCAACACTGGTCAAAGATTTTAAATCGCCATCTAAAATACCTTTAAAATCGATTTTTTCGATCTCAGGTAATACACCCTCAAATAAATCTGCAGCCTCATTTAATTTAAAGCTACGTAATAACTTAGGCCCAGCTTTAGTGAGTGAATTTAAATCTCCATCTAAAATTTGTTTAACATCGATCTGGCTTGATGCTGAAAAAATATCGGCTGCCTCATCTAACCCAAAACCTTTTAACAGCTCGGGTGCAGCACCCACTAGAGAATTTAAATCACCATCTAGCACATCTTTAAAATTTACTTTTTCTATTCCAGGTAATGCTTTTTCAAATACTGATGCTGCTTCACCTAAATCTAATTTACGTAATAATTCAGGCCCTGCTTTTGCTAATGAACTAAAATCTCCGTCAAAAATTTGCTTAACATCAAGCTGCTCTACTAATGCCATGCCTTGAGATAAAGCATTAGCGGCTTCATTAAAGTCTAATTTACGTAATAATTCAGGCCCTGCTTTTGCTAATGAACTAAAATCTCCGTCAGAAATTTGCTTAACATCAAGCTGCTCTATTAATGCCATGCCTTGAGATAAAGCATTAGCGGCTTCATTAAAGTCTAATTTACGTAATAATTCAGGACCTGCTTTGGCTATTGAACTTAAATCTCCATTAGCAATTTGCTTAATATCAACCTGCTCAACTAAATCCATACCTTGAGATAAAATATTAGCGGCTTCATTAAAATCTAATTTACGTAATAATTCAGGACCTGCTTTGGCTATTGAACTTAAATCTCCGTCAGCAATTTGTTTAATATCAACCTGCTCAACTAAATTCATACCTTGAGATAAAATATTAGCGGCTTCATTAAAATCTAATTTACGTAATAATTCAGGCCCTGCTTTGGCTATTGAACTTAAATCTCCGTCAGCAATTTGTTTAATATCAACCTGCTCAACTAAATTCATACCTTGAGATAAAATATTAGCGGCTTCATTAAAATCTAATTTACGTAATAATTCAGGCCCTGCTTTGGCTATTGAACTTAAATCTCCGTCAGCAATTTGTTTAATATCAACCTGCTCAACTAAATTCATACCTTGAGATAAAATATTAGCGGCTTCATTAAAATCTAATTTACGTAATAATTCAGGCCCTGCTTTGGCTATTGAACTTAAATCTCCGTCAGCAATTTGTTTAATATCAACCTGCTCAACTAAATTCATACCTTGAGATAAAATATTAGCGGCTTCATTAAAATCTAATTTACGTAATAATTCAGGCCCTGCTTTGGCTATTGAACTTAAATCTCCATTAGCAATTTGCTTAATATCTACCTGCTCAACTAAACCCATACCTTGAGATAAAACATTGGCTGCTTCTTTAAAATCTAACTTACGTAATAATTCAGGCCCTACTTTAGTTAAAGTACTTAAGTCACCATCAACAATTGCTTTTACATCTAACGACTCAAATGCATTAATACTTGATAAAACAGGATCTATTGCATCTTTTAAATTAATTGACTCTAAAACTTCAGGCAAGCCATTTACTAAACTTGAAAGGTCACCTGTTTCTAATTGTTTTAAATCTAACTTAGCAAGACCACTCATTGCTTTTACTAATTTTTTAGATTTTGTTTTAAAACCTAATTTACTGATCTGTGAAATTACAGAACCTAACTTAGCGTTATGATCTGTTTGCCCGTTTACTGCTTCCAACTGTTTAGGTGCACTAAACAAAGACTGTGAAAACTTTGTTACTGGACTTTTTGGACGCATTACATTTTTGCTTAAAGCCTCGGGCTTAAATGATTTTGAGCGTCGACTATCTTGCCTGAGATCCTTCTTCGCTTTGGTGTTTTTGTTTTTCATGGCGCATCCAAAAAAAATTTAAAATTGATATGACAAAATATATGTCATAGATAAATTGCGTTGCGTTTGGGAAAGTAAAAAGCAGGAATAAATTCCTGCTTTTTAGCAAGATCATTGATTTTCTGATACTTGCTTATAGTCCAGAGCCGAGTCAAACCACATGGTTAGTTCTGACTCTGTGAGATCAAGTAGCTCTTGCATTCCCCACCCGGTATATTTTGCGAGGGCAATTACCATACTTTTTAAACGCTTGGGCGGGATCCGAGAAAAAGCTGAAGCTTTTCTCTTAACTGAACAAAATCACTCCAGTCCAGTTCTTCGATAATATCAGGAGATACTTCACACAAATGTGAAAAATAATGCACTTCACTTTCTGATTCATGTAAATCACTTCTATCGACCAATAAACGATCTTTCACTTTAGGTCGACGCATTGATAACTCTGTATATTCATGAGCATCTATGGTGACAGGGAAAGCTAATTTAATCATTTCTTTCATCTGTTATTATTCTCCAATCGCTGCACGTAATAATTTCATTTGGTCTTCACCATTAATGATACGTGTATCGTTATAAAGATCGATATTGTAAATTTCATCCTGACCAATTTTCAGCTTATATTTTTGCACTGTATATTGCATAGTCAGCTTTGCTTCTTCGCCATCTTTCCAGTTACCCATATCAATTTCTTTAAAGAAACCTTCAAGCGTAACAACAACGGGTACAGGTGCTTCACCTTGTGCTTGAATAGCGCCGCGAGCTGTCATAGTGGTTGTTTTAACACCCCAACCACCTAACAACTTCATTACCGCATCGTTATATTCAAGTAACGTAATTGAACCTTCTAGTTTTTCTAATTGACCAATATCTAGTTCAATTGGCGCTTGAAAACCCGAAGTCACTTCGCGTGTTTTTACCGTTATTTTTGGTAAAGTAATTTCATCAGCAATGCCAAGATAGCCTTGACCGTCAACAGATAGTTTGAATTTTTTAAGAATTTTAGGTGATTTAGCCATTATACAAGTTCCTCTAGGTAGTTATTTGTTAAGATGCTGCGGAAAACAATATGCTCTGCAGGCGTTGGTGGTGTGAAGTCAAAGCTGAAGTAAATTTTACCTGCTGCAATATTTTCAGGTGTATTTAACTCATCTTCTGGCCAAATTTTACCGCCTAAAATAGCACCTTGCGCTTTTAAGCTATCAAGGTAAGACTGCACACTGTTTGTCACATCTTCGATATAAGTTTTGGTGATATTACGGTCAACGGCCCACATATGAGCACGCAATAATGAATCATTAATCATGTCAGCTGTACGTACTACAGATAAGAAAGCCCATTTAGGATCGGCAGAACAAGTACGGTTACCCCATAATCTAAAACCATCTTGACGAATAATGGTAGATACTTCAGATTCATTTAATAGGTTTGCACGTGCATTACTATCACCTAGTTGGAAATCAATCGCCCGTGCTGTGCCTACAATACCATTCATTAACGTATTGCTTGGGCTCCACCAAAAGCCACGGTCGTTATCTGATTTTGCAATCATACCCGCAACACGCGCACTGGCAGCTTCAACTACCACTTCGCCCTCTTTAAATACTTTTACTTTTGGGTCAACAACAAAAACACGACGAGAGCCAAAGTCTTTACGGTATGCTTTAGCTTCTGCATCATTGGTATTTGGGCCATCAGCAATAATCACCGCACGTAAACGCTCGGCAATACCCACCATTTCTGCTGCAACTGGGTTTTTATTACCACTAGGGCGTTGATGTGTAAAACCAGGCGCAACTAAAATACGTGGTGACACACCTAATACCGATTCTGCTGCTAAAAATGCTTGCACACCTTCATAATCACCAGAGCCTGATACACCGCCCACTAAATTATTTAACGTAGCGGCTTCATCAATATCGCCTTCAGCTGTTAAAGCTTCATCAACACGAATCACAACAACAGCAGCACCCGCTTGGTCAAAAACCCCATCCATTGCAGCAGTTAAAGTCCCTTCAGTTGCATTTTCAAGTTCAGCAGAAGCCAATAAAGCCGTTACTGCAGCTTCACCTGCCGCTTTTGCTTCCGCTTCGGTTTTACCTTCAGCAATCGCTTTAGTAACAGCATCTGTATTTGCTTTTTCAATTGCATATGCCTTAGATAAAGGAGCAGCCTCTTTACGACGCCCCGCCACTAATACAGGTGTATTAAGCGGAAATTTTTCAGCATCAGCAAAGGGTGCCGTACCAATAACACCTATCACAGAACTCTTCACCGTTTTAATTGGACGAGTTCCTTGATCAAGCTCAATTACTTCAACCCCATGTAAAAAATCTGACATAATTTTCTCCTTTGAAAGTGTGTCAGTTAAAAAAAAATCAAAATTAAGCAGCCGATAAGAGATCATTCTTTTATCGATTGATTTTGACAAAATAAAAATAGTTATTTGATTTGATGAGAGAACCCCATCAAAGTTAAAATTGTTTAATAAAGTTAAAAAACAATGCCTTCTAATCGAACAGCTTCGCCATTCAATAAATACTTTCCAATGACTTCTATGCTAAGTTTTCCTGCTTCTATGCGGTTAACAACCACACGTTCTAATTCAAACCTTGGCTCCCATAAGTTAAGCGCTTGTGATATTTCCATCGTAATATCACCCACTAAAACAGCAGAGTAAGGTTGATCTACCAGTTCAAATAAAGCACAACCATAATCACGACGCATAACACGACTGCCTTTGGGAGTGGTTAAAATATCTTCAATACTTTGTTTTAAATGAGCTAAACCAGAAAGACTTTTCCCTGTTTTAGCATTCATGCCTATCATATACTTTTCCTTTTTAATAAAACCAAGTTAAGAATAATTTAGCCAACAGTAAAACTACTGATACCCTGCGCCATTTGTGCACCACAACTTGTACCATCACCTAACCTTACAATCGGTTTTCCCGCTACGCTAAAAGTATTTGCCCCCTCTGAAATAGTCGGTAAAATATGTTTTAATTTAGGATCTGTTACATGACCATGTGTAGCAATGGCATCGCCTTGTCTTAAAACCGCTTTACCCGCAATGGTAAAATTATCAATACTGGCTGAAGCTGTACCAGGTAAAAAACTACTGTGTATATTTGTCATATGATCATCGACTGATACTGCTGGCATAACTCACCTCTATTCTTGAGCACTGATCTTGGTACCATTTAATTTCAAAGTACCACCCGCTTTAATGGTAATATCTGCACTGGCATCTAATAAAATGGCTTTTGCCTTCACTTCAATATTGTCACTTGCTGTGACTGAAGCGCTTTTTCCTGCGGTGATCACCACATTTTCAGCCACAATTGCTGTCATATTTTTACCTACATTCACATCAGCATTTTCTTTAACCGTAACGCTGAGATCACCTTTGGCTTCAGAACCATCAAAACCATTGACATTCATTTCAACATCACCATTAACATCGGCCTTTAGCTTATGTTTTGCTCTGTCGTACTCTATAACTGTACCGTCTTGGTATTTAAATCTATGAATATTTTGACGTTCTTCAACCGCTATATCCGACACTAACTGATGTTGTGTTTGTTGATAAATACTGCCTAAAACCACCCCTTGTGCAGTATCGCCACAAGGTGAAAAAACCATCACTTGCTCATCAATTTCAAGTGCTTGCCAATTAACATCGTTACTGGCTCTATGGGTTAACCAAGGCAACCAAGTTGTAAGCCAATCACCTACTTTAACCTTGACTCTGGCTGTGTCGTAATCAACTTGTGCAACTGTGCCAATTAAAATCATTTTTGCCAGTCTGTTTTGTAAGTCTGCCGAAGCAAGTTCAGCAAAAGGTTGTAATGTATTCATAAATAATCCTTTTAACTTGCAGGCACTGTTACTTGCTCACCTGATGAAAAAGTAGCAATGAGTTGATGGTCTTGGCCATATTGGCCTAGATAAACTTCTTTGATCAGCATGTCTTCATTGTCATCAATGTGTTTAACCAGGTAATACATTTTAAAAAGCTGAGTCATCGTCGCGCTAAATACATTTTGTGATTCACTAAAATCAAATTGTGTATTTTGCGGTTGTACTCTTTGCCACAACACCGCGGTATCAGAGTCTTGTAAACTCAACTCATTTTTTGATGCTATCTCATCTAATAGGGTTAATAATTCACTTGGGCTGTTAGCCTGTAATGTGGTTTTTAATACCAAATGTAATGCCCGTTGGTTATGTAAATTTGACTGAGGCACCAAAATTTGATTATTTTTTTTACCATCTTTATGATCAGTATTTGAGTCAGTAAATAGCACATCTTCTTGTAATAATTTTATAAGCACTTTAGCTTGTGCTGTTATGGGGTTATCTGTTGCTAATAATAAAACTTGTGCTTTATCTTCTAGCTTGGTTTCTAACTGTAACTTAATTGCTTGTAGCATAGCACCACGATTAATTGTCATCATTTAGCCTCATCATTTAATATAGTAAGCTTTTGAATTTAAGGTTATTTAATATTTTTAGGACTTATTTGAGAATAACTAAATGATACGCTTTTATAGTGTAAGCAACAGGTCAATTATGACCCTTAACGCATTAAATTTCATCCCATTCAATGCTGTTGTAACAATGGTTTTTATCAAACCAAAATAACGTGTTTATAACTTTTTCAGCAAGTAACCATCTTTTCTTTTTTGTTTTGTGTGCCTTATAACCGACTCGACCGCTTATAGTATGGTCTTCACTACCATTTAAAAGTAACACATTAAAAAATGCGTCTATTACAATCAGTAAGCGTAAAATATAGCCTTTTTTATGTTTCATAATCACACTACTTTAAACTTATGATCAGCAATACTAAATGAAAAAAGTGCTAATTCAGCTTCGGTTAATTCTGAGTTAAGTAATTCAGTATTAACAATCCACTCACCACCTGTTTTAAAATTCAACGTAATCGTAAACGCGCCATTTTCTATCACCGCGACCATATATGATTTTTTATCTGGCACTCCTTTTACATCTAAGCGTACAAATGGCACTCTAAATTTTTTATTGGGTAACGGTACAACACCCGAGGCCACACTATTACTATTTTCAACTAGCGTGTACTCATTGTCATTATCGTCAAAATCCTCAAGCTTATTTGTTACACTGTCGATATTGATTGGTATAATTTGCGACTTATTAACTACAACCCAATCACCATCAATAAATTTCTGAATCTCATTAATAGAACAATCTGGTGGTGCTATATCCGTAAATAAATATTTAGGTAACGCTTGCCCTTTTTTATGAAGATATGTACCAACAAATAAACCATTTTTATCAAATAAATAATTCATACGATAATATCCCCTACCATTTTCCTGATACTTGATTCATCGGTGTCATAACTATGATGCCTAATATCAGGCACAGTGAACGCATAAGCGGTTAATGAATTGTCTGTGCCATATATGTTTGTTGTTGTTCTTAGTGTTACTGGCTGGCCTGTGTTCCATCCACCAAAAAACACTCCATTCACATTTTGAAATAATGAGTCAGTACCATATATACGATCCCAAACTGTTTTACCATTCAACAATTGATAACAGGCAGAGCCGCTTGATATATACATATCACCATTGGCATCAACTACAAAGTTATAAGTTGAATGAGGTGGGAAAGTTGGTGTTTTAATCCAGTTAGTTCCATTACCACTAACATCATGAAACATAGCATCCTCACCAGCAAGCCAAACACTATTATCTCTCGGATCAGTCATAACAAAATGCTGTTTATAATTGCCAAACCCATATGTTGAATTCATTTGGTTGTAATAACCGTTTATAGATACGCTAATATAATTATTCGAATACCCATATGCCATAATGATTTTACTATTGTCTGCTGTGAAAACCGGATTGTGTTCTTGATTTGTACGCATAAAATTAAGCACACCGCCGGATGCTTGCCCAGCACTCCAAGAAGCTCCTTTATCTTTAGAATAAACAGAGCTACTACAATCATAGGTATAAGTACCTGTGGTATATTGATGACCACCTACCCAAAACTTTGACTCATCATGTGATATTGCCGTGCATGTCCATCTACCAGTTATAGACCCAAAATCAACAGAATGCCGCGCCCAAGTTAGCCCCAAGTCGGTAGATACTGCTATTTCAGGGTTAGATATATTACTAGTCCCTCTATTGTTAACAGCTAATAGGATATTTGTTACTTTACCCATTGAAATTGACTGTAATGAATTAAAGCCTGCTGGTAATGTAAATGCTCTAACTAAAGATTGTGTTACACCATTATCAAACGATTCATATAGGTTTACGTCATCCCACAAGTACAATCTTGAACCATCAGCGCTTTTTTGTCTGTAATATCGATAGCTTTCACAGACTCCAACATTGTTATAAATAGCAGCATTAATAATGTATTTTGACTCTATATTTTCAGCTGTTTTAGGATAATCAGCAACTAAATATTGCGAACCATCCAGTTTAAATAACTTATTTCCTGCTTCTGTTTTTTCTTGTGCTGATTTGATTATTGAACCGGGCTCAAGAGTGACGCCGCTACTGGAATGCACTAGATCTGTTTCAATCATACTTTCCAAACTCCATTAATTTTTAATACTGTGTGAATAACATCTTTATCTTTGATGTTGCATATATTTGATGGTGTACCAGATACGTTTATTTTTTGTCCTGTTGGCGCTAATAGCCGACATTTACCCGCGGATAAATCAACTGAATCATCCACCAAAAATTGAAATTTTGTTCCTGCATCATCGGGAATTTGTAAATCAGAGTGAGTTAAAAACACATGTAATGTGCCTTGTGTTTTTGCTATTTCATTTGCGGTTTTTATTTCAAAAGAACCGTTTTGTGTGTCAATTTCAGATTTTGAATAAGCGCCTATTGTTTCGGGGGTTAGGTTTCCTGCGTGATATACTTCTTTACCCTCAACATGATGATTTGGTGTACCCGCGCCCGCTGACGAGGTTAAGTTGGTCGAGCCTTTTATTGTGCTATGTACGTGAGTTTCTTTTACCGTGAAATTTGGGTCCGTATTCCAAGTGGTTACTTGGTCCTCTGTACTTGACGTTACCTGCCAGACCAGTGAAGTTATAATGTCATCATTACTCGAATCACCAGTCTTAATAGAAATAACATAGACCTCATTACCATTTGATTCTATCTTTACGTCTAATTGAGTGAAGCTACCCGAAAGACTGCTAACAACGATATCTTTATAATGATTACATAGAATATCGAGTGTGCAATCGACAACATTGCCACTACCTGTACCGTGAATCGTAAGTTTAATAGCTGAAGCCAGTCTGTCACCTTGTACCCTGCATACGGGTGTATATGTGTCTTTTGTTACGTTATACACAGCGCCACGAAAAACGGGGAGCGCGCCTATTGTTTCGGGGGTTAGGTTTCCTTCGTGATATATAGTATTTGTACCCCACGCTACCCTACTGGGGTAAACCCTGAATGCGTCAAGTTCACTATAACCAGTTGCATGCTCGGTGTTTGCATTCATAAACATGTAACCAATAGAGTCGCCACTCCCCAAAGCTCCTAATGTTCCGAATTTGGTAGCATCTGCACCAGATGCAAATCTGTGCGCTCTTGCCCACCCACTGGATGGAGTTATTTTTGTTGCAGTAGGGTACGCTGTTAAGCCGTAAGTTGTTGTTTCGAGTGCTATGTTGCCACCGCTTGAAACCGCTAAAGCACCAACATCTGCGGTAGTTGGCTTAAATCCCTCATGATAAGCGCGGTTATACTTACTGCCATCATATAAAAACAAATCACAAGAATCGTAATCAGAACCATTACCTTGCCCAAATAAATGAAATCCTCTGCGGCCTTGATCTCCCTGTCTATAGCTAAAACTACCAAAACCAATTCCAACTTGTCCGCTTGTACTGTAATGGTAATTCTCTCTTTTGTATTTTTGAATATGACTCCATGTATTTAAATCTGATAACCCACCGGCTTCAATATCTGCCGCAGTTGGCTTGTTTCCTTCGTGGTAAATTTCGTAAACATTATCAGCACCTAAACTTCCGCCGCCGACGCTTAATTTGTTTGTAGCTCCATGCAATCCAAAGTTAAACGCAAAATCACCACTTACATGAAAGCTTATAAACGAATCTGCTTGAGGGGTAGCTTGAAGCATTTCAATTGCAGGATTGGAGCCGTAATTACTACTATTAATATATGTGCCCGATGCACAGTAAACTCTATTAGCGGTATCTTTAACAGCTAAGGCGCCAACATCGGCGGCAGTTGGTTTGTTTTCTGCACTATAAGCTGCATCAGCTATTAATGTTCCGGTGATGTTTTGCGCTGTTTGATTTCCAATTAAAATAGACCAACCTTTATGCCAGTTTGATATTTCATAACGTGCATAACCAGCGACAAAATCTACAACTGAAACTTGTGGGTATGACCAACTCTCATCATCTTCCCCTATATAAACACAGCATTTATCACCATCATGACCAAATCTGACCTTATAATTCTTCTTACCTCCAAGAATAAACGCGCTAGGGTTATTCCAGTGGCCGCTGATAAAATTGTAACCAGCAATCATTATTTTGAATGTTTGATCTGGACCATACTCAAAAACGTTAACCGTAAAACCTAGCATTGTAGCTGTCCAAGATTGTGGCAGTTTTATCTTTATAGGACCAGTTAAAGTTGGAGATTCAGTAGAGAAAGTAGCTCCGATCGGGGCTGGGATACTACCCTCTTGTAGCCTTTGAAAACGCTCATCACCCTCAGTCTCTGTTAAATAATCACCTGCAGGGATATCACCTAACTTATCCGCTGTTTTTGCACTTTGTGCTTGTGCATCTTTCGCTAAATACGCGTTCAATGCATCTGTTTTTTTTAAGTATTGATGATGCGGATCATTCGCAGATAAATGTAATGCATTTTCATCATCAACATATTTTCGACTTGCTAAAACAAGTTCAGGATTAATAGAGATTTGAACAACATCTGCGGCTGCCGCATCATAAATCAATACAAATGCGATATCTTTTATCACACCCGTTTCACTATTGGGTTTACTTGAAGGTGGTAAATTACCAATAAAAATCAAATCACCCTCTTGATCAAAACACCCTACTTCACGTATGGTCCAACCGCCTAGATTGTGTGGAATAATGGCCTCGATTTCTATCCAATTGGCGTTTTGAGTTGAAGTTCGAATATTACTCGGAGCAGTTTCAAACACTTGATTTATGAGTTCAGATTCTTCGCCAGTCGGTAAATATTCTTGACCTTTAGCATCACCAAAAACCACCCGAGTAATATTAATGGGTTGTTCGACACTGGCATCTCTAAGTTTATTAACCCCAATACTTGTTGGGAGAGTATAATATTCCATGGTATTCCTGTAGATATTTGATAGACCTAAGCTGCTATTTGTATAGCTAGGTTGATGCGATGTGTTAATTAATTATCGTTTTAGGGTAAATTTTAATATGTTCACCTAAATTACTCGCACACGCAAAATAAAGCTTTGCTCGACTTTTTAGATTTAATGAAATACCCGATAAATGCACTGATTTTCTATCGACTTGATTCAAGCGTTTTTTTATTTCACGGGCGAGTTCTTCTGATATTGATTGCTGTTCAGAATAAACATCTAATTTAAACGTACCTGGCTTAGCTTCTGGTATTTGTTCAAACCACTCAGAGATATCAGCTGTGATTGCAAAAGGTGCCAGTACTTTTTCAATCGCATATCGCGTACCTTTGTATTTATGTAATTCGAATGCATTAAAAACAATTTCACGTTTTACAGCTTCAGGCCAACTATCATCCCATTCATTAACACCATTAGCCCAAGCCAACCAAGGTAAATGATCGATAGAACATGACATAGGCTCCCATAAACTTTTAATTTTATTTACGCTGTTATTGTTTTGAGCTATTTGCAGCGCTAATGATTCTGTTGTTTGATGATCGAAATCTATTTGCAATAAGAGTTGTTTAAGTGTTTTATTCATGTAACTCCTCAGCCGTCACAGTATAGTGCGTACAAAAAGCAACCTGATCATGTGCAACTTCAATATCATTAGTTGGTAAAGTGAGTTGTACTTGCTCTATACCCTCTTGATGTAATGCAGAATAAAGCCCAGATAAACTAATTTTTTTGCCTAATTTATGACGATTTTGGGCATAACGATGAATTGACTGTTTGGCTTTAATTAATATTTCATCTTTGCCAACACCAGGTAAAACCCACAAAACAGCCTCAACCTGATATTCTTGAACATCAACGGCTTTAATAGTTAACCTATCACCTAATGGCCTGATTTTATGTAAACGCTTAGCCTCTTCTAAACTGTAGGTTTTTTTTACACCACTGCCATCTGAACTTAAACCAAAATATGCACGAACATTTGCCAATAAAATATCATTAGGAATACCTGATGGGTTTTGTTCAGACAAGGTACTGAGTATTGTCATCACAATTTCGCAGGGCTCAGGGCTGGTCACATCAATATCTAAAACCTGTGGATCTGATGATAAACCATGAAAAATATAACTGCCTTCACTGCCCGCTGTATTTAAACCATTAAAAGCCATTTGAATACGGCGACGAAAATTTGTATCACTTTCTTGAATTAAGCCTTGAGGAGTTTCTGAGGCGGGCTCATTTTCACTGCCTCCTGTTAACTCAAACGGCCCTTTTACTAACCTTTTAACATTATAACGAGCACCAATGGCTTCTAAATCATGACCTGTGGCAGAAGCCAACATATTTGCTCTTGTTACATCATTTAACTGTGCTCTTAATAAAAGTTCACGATAAGCAAAAGTTTGTAAAACTTGCGTTAAAGGCTCCGACTCTAAATTGAGCACTTGTGCATGTTGTGTGTTTATATTAATGAGTTGCTGTTTTAAATCTTTAAATATGACTTCAAAGTCCAGCGTTTCGATAATATCTGGTACGGGTACTTGAGACAGATCTAATAAACTGTAAGCAGACATAAATTGACCTTTTTGAGTTTATTTAATTGCTTATGGCCAACGTTTACACAACGGCCAAAGCTGTATTAATTTCTTGATTAATCTTCAGATATATTTTTTAATATCTAATATTTTAATGGTTATATTTCACTCATGCTAACGCGTGTCATTAACCCATAAAATTGCAGGTCGCTTTAAATCAGCTTTGTGACCACATAAATGTGGCCACAAAGTTGGCAAAAATATTTTGATAACGGCTTTGATTAAAAGCGACTGCACAGTCGTAGATTTTAACTTTAGGTTTAGCTTTGAGTTTAGCTTATTGAATGTTTTGATTTATGTAACTTCTCAAAAAGCAGTG
>NZ_NQMR01000161.1 GCF_002276045.1 Pseudoalteromonas sp. NBT06-2
TAATTTCACCTAAAACTGCTGTTTTTATAAATAGTTTTTAAATCTATATTATTCTGCCACATAGTGGCCTTAATAAAAATGCGAAGCAGGTTTATCCACCTATGGCATATTTCAATATTTGATTTTTTAATGGGCCTGAATTTTTTGCGACTTTTAAACCAAATTGGCGTAGCATTTTTAATGGCTTTAAATCATTAGAAAATACCCCATAACAACCATCCATTACGCTCATCATTAATAAATTGGCATTTCTACGTTTGTTTTCATATTGAGATAATAAATTAACGCAACCGACATCATCTACATTATTTAGCACGTCAGCTAAAGCAGAAACATCTTTAAAACCTAAATTAACGCCCTGACCTGCTAACGGGTTTATAGTATGTGCGGCATCTCCCACCAATACTAAACGGCCTTGATAATATTTATTAGCGTGAGAACGTGTTAAAGGAAAAGCTGCTTTTTTTACAATTTCAAAATATCCAGGTAACACAGGAAAGTGAGTTAGTACTCGCTCTTTAAGTTGTTGTTCATTTAACTTATTAAATTCAACTAAGGTTTGGCTATGATTGTACCAAATCAGGCTAGCATAAGGAGCTTGCAAAGGTAAAAAAGCCACTGGACCTGTCGGTTGAAACTGCTGCCATGTAATATCTTGCTGCGGCGCATCTAGCTTTATTAAAATTCCCATACAACTTTGTTGATACTGCCAACCTGTAGAACCAATACCTACTAGCTTTCTACATTGAGACTGGCCACCATCAGCCGCAACAATTAAATCAGTCTCGAATGTGATATTTTCAAACGCTATGGTTATTTTATCTGCCGGTGTTTTGCCCTGAATAATATTTTTTAATTTCCCTGCATCACCTATTACTTTTATATCTAAAGCTTCAAATTGTTGCCAAAGGGAAGCTTGTATTAAATTATTTTCTAGAATATGGCCTAAATGAGTTTCACCAATATCACTGGCTTTAAATTCTAAATTAGTGTCTAAAGATTCACATACAGATAAACGAGTATAAGGTGCTATTCTACCTTCACGTAAAATTGGCATAGCACCTAGTTCATCTAATAACTTTTCAGAAAAACGGTTTAATGCTGATACGCGAATATCTGGTACTTCATCACTATTATTTGTATTTAATAAAACAGCATGAGGTTCAATTAAAGTAATTTTATGCCCTTGCTTTGCAAGTTTTACAGCTGTCGCAGCACCAACCATACCACCGCCAACAATAACAATCTGATTTTTCATAACTTTTAAATTAAAAACGAAATTTACTATATTATACGCTCCATCAAAGGAATACAGCAATAATGCGAGTTAATCTATAGTAAAAAATTCCATCCTTTTTGTTAAAGGTCTAAATATCATCTCAACTATGATCATTAAAAATACTTTTAGAGACTTTATCAATTCACATAATTGAGATATCCCAAATGCCTGCACAATCAATGCAATCAACACTAAAATATAAAATTTATCAACCAAAATTTTAAACTATAATTACATGGTTAGTCATGAATTAATTAGCCTTGATTATTAAACTTTGATCATTTGCTTAGTTAGTTATAAAATACGCGCCCTGCTCTTATTCCTGATCTGAAAATCATACCAATAAGAGCGTTAAAAGTTGCAACAAACTGTAACTATAATCACCAAAGCACGAGGCAAGATAAATACTATGGGTAAGAAGCTGCATATCAAAACCTGGGGTTGTCAGATGAATGAATATGACTCTCAGAAAATGGCTGAGTTATTAGATGCTACCAACGGTTATAAATTGACTGATGAAGCGACTGATGCTGATGTAATTCTACTTAATACTTGCTCTATTCGTGAAAAAGCACAAGAAAAAGTATTTCACCAACTAGGTCGTTGGAAGTTATTAAAAAATGACAAACCAGATCTTGTCATTGGTGTTGGTGGCTGTGTTGCTTCACAAGAAGGCGACACAATTCGTAAACGTGCACCATTTGTTGATGTAATTTTTGGTCCTCAGACCCTACATCGCTTACCTGAAATGATTAAACAAGTTCAAACTAAATCAGGTTCTGTAATTGATATTTCATTTCCTGAAGTTGAAAAATTTGACCGCTTACCTGAACCTGTAGCCGAAGGCCCAAATGCATTTGTATCTATCATGGAAGGTTGTTCAAAATATTGTACATTCTGTGTTGTACCTTATACTCGCGGTGAAGAAGTTAGCCGTCCATTAGATGATGTATTATTAGAAGTTGCACAACTTGCAGAGCAGGGTGTACGTGAAGTTAACTTACTTGGCCAAAATGTAAATGCATACCGTGGTGATACACATAACGGTGAAATTTGTTACTTCTCAGATCTTTTACGTTACGTTGCTGCAATTGATGGTATAGACAGGATTCGTTATACCACATCTCATCCAGTTGAATTTACGCCTGATATTATTGAAGCATATAAAGATATACCAGAGCTAGTTGACCACTTACACTTACCAGTTCAAAGTGGTTCTGACCGAATTTTATCATTAATGAAACGTAACCATACTGCGATTGAATATAAGTCAACAATTAGAGCGCTTCGTAAAGTTCGCCCTAATTTATGTATGTCTTCAGATTTCATTATTGGTTTCCCTGGTGAAACGCAAGCTGATTTTGAAGCCACTATGAAGCTTATTAGCGATATTGGTTATGATATGAGCTTCAGCTTTATTTATAGTGCACGCCCAGGTACACCTGCTGCAGATTTACCTGATGATGTAACTGAGCAAGAAAAGAAAGAGCGTTTATATTTATTACAAAACCGTATCACGCAAATGGCGCAAGATATCAGCCGTAAAATGTTTGGTACTGAACAGCGTATTTTAGTAGAAGGCCCATCTAAAAAGAATCCAATGGAATTAAGGGGGCGTACTGAAAACAACCGTGTAGTAAACTTTGAAGGCCCACACTCTTCAATTGGTCAATTTGTTGATGTGCGTATCACTGAAGCATTACCAAACTCGTTACGTGGTGAATTATTACGCACTGAAGCGCAAATGGATTTACGTAAAGATGTTGCTCCTTCAGATATATTGAGAAAAGCACCAGTAACAGACGATGTTAATGAAATAGGCGTGGCAACCTTTACACCATAGAATTACTGAGTACTTTTTTAAGGCCACTATGTGGCAAACAGATAGATAAGATGGTTTGATTACATCTTATCTATTAAATATAACTGAGCAAATAAATATGCCAGTGTCAATTGCTATAGCAAGGATAGTTTTGTGAGCAACAAATTAAAAACTAGCGAAATCTACTTGGAACCTTCTGATAATCAAAGACTTATATCGCTCACTGGACCTTTTGATGAAAATATTAAACAAATTGAACGTCGCTTAGGACTTGAGATCACCTATCGTGAAAACCTCTTTCGTATAACAGGTAAAATTAAAAATGTGCAAGCGGGTTTAGATTTATTACAAAACCTTTATGTTGAAACAGTCGCAATAAAAGGCATAATCAAAGAAATAGAACCTGAACTGATACATTTGAGCATACAAGAAGCCAACTGCTTAGAGCAAGATCATCATGCAGGTGATTACATTAATGATGCTTATATAAAAACAAGAAAAGGCGTTATTAAACCTCGAAATGCAAATCAAAATTTATACATATCTAATATCGTCAATCATGATATCTGTTTTGGTGTTGGTCCCGCAGGTACTGGAAAAACTTATTTAGCTGTTGCAGCTGCCGTCGATGCATTAGAACGTCAAGAAATCAGGCGTATTTTATTAACACGCCCTGCAGTTGAAGCGGGTGAAAAATTAGGTTTTTTACCCGGTGATTTAACGCAAAAAATAGATCCTTATTTACGTCCATTATATGATGCTCTTTTTGAAATGTTAGGTTTTGAAAAAGTCGAACGTTTAATCGAAAAAAAGGTCATAGAAATAGCACCGCTTGCTTATATGCGTGGCCGTACTTTAAATGATGCATTTATTATTTTAGATGAAAGCCAAAATACCACTGTTGAGCAAATGAAAATGTTTTTAACCCGTATTGGTTTTAATTCTAAAGCGGTTATAACAGGTGATATCACTCAAGTTGATTTACCTCGGGGTGCGAGATCTGGCTTACGTCATTCAATTGAAGTTTTATCTGAGGTTAATGAAATCAGTTTTAACTTCTTTGAAGCAAAAGATGTTGTACGACATCCTGTTGTAGGTCGTATTGTTATGGCTTATGAAGCATATGATGAGATTCAGCGTAAACGTGCACTTGTTAAAAAAGAGCAATATAAATTAAATAATACAAAAGAAACACAAAATGATTGATCTTGATTTACAAATTGCTTGCAAATTTGAAGATTTACCCAGTGAAGAACAGTTTTCATTTTGGGTAAATTCAGCACTGAAAAATTTAAAACCAAATGCTGAAATGACCATTCGCATTTCGGATGTTCAAGAAAGTCAGCAATTAAATTTTGAGTATCGCGGCAAAGATAAAGCAACAAATGTTTTATCATTTGAATTTGAAATGCCTTGCGGAATAGATTTACCTTTAATAGGTGATTTAGTGATAGCTCCTGAGATCGTAAAAAAAGAATCAATAGAACAAGAAAAAACATTCCATAATCATTTTGCGCATATGGTTGTCCATGGATGCTTGCATTTATTGGGTTTTGACCATATAGATAAAGATGAAGCTGTTGAAATGGAAAGTCTAGAAAAACAAATCTTAGCGGGTTTAGGTATTGACGACCCTTATAGAGATGATGTTTAATTCACTTTCACTATAAAGAAGTGATTTATTTTAATATTACGGAGCTAAATAAAAGCGTATGAGCGATGACAACTCGCCGAGTAACCAGGGTTCTTCAGGCAAAACATGGTTAGGGACTATTGCCCAAATGTTTCAAGGGGAACCCCAAAGTAAAAAAGAATTAGTAGAAGTCATTGAGGATGCGCAGCATCGTGAACTTATTGATTCTGACACTCAAAAAATGATCCAAGGCGTATTAGGTGTTTCTGAACTAAAAGTTCGTGACATTATGATACCGCGTTCACAAATGATCACTTTAAATGTTGATAAACCATTGGCTGAGTTATTACCACTTATGGTTGAAGCATCACATTCTCGCTTCCCGGTAATATCTGAAGATAAAGACCATATTGAAGGTATTTTATTAGCAAAAGATTTATTACCTTTAATTTTAAAAGATCATGATGAATTACCTCCTTTAACGGATCACTTACGCCCCGCAATTGTAGTACCTGAAAGTAAAAGACTTGATACCTTATTAGATGAATTTAGACAAAAACGCTATCACATGGCCATTGTGGTTGATGAATACGGCGGCGTTTCTGGCTTAGTAACTATTGAAGATATTTTAGAAATTATCGTTGGCGAAATCGAAGATGAGCACGATGAAGAAGAAATAGAAGATATAAAACAACTTGCTAAACATGTTTACTTAGTTCAAGCACTGACACCACTCGATGAATTCAATGAATACTTCGAAATAGACTTTAATACTAATGAAGCTGATACCATAGGTGGCATCATATTACACGCTTTTGGACATATGCCTGAAAAAGGTGAAACCATTGAGGTATCTGGTTTCCAATTTAAAATAGCAAACTCTGATAATAGACGCATAGGTCAATTACAGATCACAGTACCAAAAAAATTGGAAGTTGAAGCGACCTCTTGATCAAATTGACTAACAAGCAAATGGTAACAAGCACACTTTCATTTTTATCCGGTGTGCTAATGACATTTAGTTATGCTCCTTATAATTTATGGCCATTAGCTTTTATTTGCATTGCAACCATTCTTTTTAACATAAAGCCAAATGAAACAGCAAAAGTTAAAACCTCAGTAATACAAGGATTTCTTTTTGGTTTAGGCTGGTTTGGCGCTGGCATAAGCTGGGTTCATGTGGCCATAGCTGATTTTGGTGGCTTACCTTTAGTTGTTTCATTAATACTTATGCTGTTCTTATGTGCTTATCTGGCAATATATCCAGCCCTTGCATTTGGACTGAGTACTAAATTATATCAAAAAAAGCGCAATAACAAATCACTTACCGTAGGTAATAGCTATTTATGGTTTGCCTGTTTATTACCATTATTTATTATAATGGAAGCACTGAGAGCCACTATGCTCACAGGTTTTCCATGGCTATCTTTAGGTTATATTTTAACTGATAGCCCTTTAAATACATTAACTCCTATTATTGGAGAGTTTGGCCTAAGCATAATTGTTTTAGTTATTTCTTTTTGTTTATTTATATTGATAGATAAAAAGCATTGGCAAGCGTTAGCAGCTACAAGCTGTATATTATTAATACTTTATAGTACTGCTCCTTATATCAATAAACTTAAACATACAGAACATGAAGTCAAGGTATTACTTGTTCAAGGAAATATTCAGCAGAGTTTAAAATGGGACCCAGATCAAGCTTGGCCTACGATGAAAAAATACCAAGATTTAACACGGAAAAACTGGGACGTTGATTTAGTTGTTTGGCCCGAAGCTGCCATTCCTGAAATTGAGACTTATGCCTATCGTTTTTTATCCGGGCTCGACAGCGCTGCAGCTTTTAACAACGCGGCATTAATCACTGGCATAGTGGATTACCAAAGAGGGACGAAAGCTGTATTCAATAACCTAATTGTTGTTGGTAAAAAAGAAGCTAACAGCACCACTGGCCAATATGAATATTTACATACCAATCGTTATACCAAGCATAAACTTTTACCCATAGGTGAGTTTGTACCATTTGAAGACTTCTTAAGACCATTAGCACCACTATTTAATTTAGCTATGTCTTCCTTTACACCAGGCGAGCCAATACAAAAGAATTTATTAGCAAATGGGCTTCATGTTTTACCTGCTAACTGTTTCGAAATCGTATTTTCAAATTACCTTCGTAATAATCAAAAAGAAAATACTGATGTATTATTAACAGTAAGCAATGATGCATGGTTTGGAGATTCTCATGGACCACATCAACACATGCAAATCGCGCGAATGCGTTCACAAGAGCTTGGTTTACCTCTGTTACGCGTTACCAACAATGGCATAACGGCGGTATACGACCCTTTAAACCATCAACAAGAATCATCGCAGCAATTTGAAACCAATGTACTAAAAACACAGTTCAACACAATATCTGGCAGTACGTTTTATTCTAAGTATGGTGATACACCATTATGGATAATGCTAATAATACTTCTGATCAGTTCATTCGCAGTGATTTTAAAAAAGTCCTAACAGATTTCCATTAATTTATTTTTACCTCCTGCACGATCTAATTTTTTAATATAGAAATAATTTAAAGTTTATCTAATGGTATTTATTTTTATATGAAGCTATAAAATTAAATCTTATAATTAGGCCTGTCCATTTTTCTGTTTTTATCAATGAACAAAAAAATTCCTATGCAGAACACAGTAGACACCCTAGTATCAATGGATTTATGATTAATATGCTTGGCTGATTAATAGCATATTGTTTAAAAGATAATGAGCTATCAATTAACTATGAACTGTCTTTAAAAAAGTGCCCAGTTGGAGTTGACCACATAAAGCTCGCCATTCAGATAAATTATGAGTCATAGTAAAGCTACCAATAATTAATACCCCCTGCTCACGTAAAGGTTTTAATACGCACCAAGCGCCATTGTCTATGCCTCGACTATCGTTGATATCAGCAGCAATGCCTTTTTTACGAAAGAGCGCCTTTATCTGTTTAGCAAGATGAGGATCACCTGCAACATCGTAATTCAACGTATAAAAGTCTGGCGGCAAACCGTAAAAATCATGAATGGTTTTCAGGGTTAGTTTAGAAGCGCTTTAAGCTGCGTTATTGATCTTGAAAAGGGAATAACCTATTCTCTGCAATCAATGTCTTGCCTAAAGCGTTTCTAATTCTAATTGAATCCTGCATCTTGAAGTGGTTTGAGTATATATGGGCAAAAACAATGATAAATTTTAATATAAGTCTAACTTCATGATAAGTTATAGATAAGATAAAAACATGATTCAACAGTTCACTCTCAGTAGAGCAACGAACATAATGATTCAGTGATAAAGGATTAGATAAGCAAATGCAAAGTTTTTGTGGCAATAGTATTGGTAAATTTTTCTGCGCATTGTATTTTTCTATCTTGATGCTGCAAAATGCTTATGCTGATGATATTCTTATTTATATCAGAGACGATGTATATCTAGACTACCTCGAATTTCTTGATGGTCGTGATGTCCTCGACATCAATCACTTTTCAGGTAAAAATATACGTCGAGATGTGGTAGATATGATCATCGCTCAACAAGCTCTGAAATTAGGTGGTTTTGAACATACCTTCAGATATGCCCCAGGTAAAATTAACTTTCGAAATACAAAAATGTTGCAGCTAGGGAAACTGTTGATAAGTTTTGATTCTTACTGGTTATCTGATGCAAAAGCACTTAATGATAAAGCATTTATTTCTGCACCCGTGATCAGACATGGTGAATATATTGCAGGTATATACACAAGCCCATTAAATTCTGACGTATTAGCTATTACAGATATTGAACATCTTAAGCAGTTTACCAGTGTTTCAACCCCTAAATGGAAAACTGATTGGCAGACCTTAAAGGCTTTGCCACTGAAAAAACTTGTTCGAGAGGATGAATGGCTAAGTATGGCTCGTATGGTACATTTACAATGGATCGATTTTTTATTAATGCCGTTTAATTCAACGCCTGATCAATCCTTTTCTATAGATAAAATCACTTTAATACCGGTAAAAAATATTGGTATTGAGTTAAGAGATAGTCGGCATTTTGTCATTAGTACTCAGCACCCATATGGAAAAAAAGCCTTTCAAGCAATAGAAATAGGGTTAAAAAAATTACGCCATAACAACAGTATTGTTAAAGCCTATACCGAGGCTGGATTTTTTATAGATAGATCTAGTCTAAAAATTATCAATAAATGAGCCAATCAAACGACAGTAACATGAAGTAAAGTATCGAATTGCAAGCTAAACATGTTATCAACAACTTTTATTTAAAAACTACCGTTTATTATTTACTAAGCTGAACTTTTATACCTGCATAATTATGGTAATACGCTGTTAAATATGTATTAAAATTAAGCCCTAAATTTCAAAATAACGATATAACTGAACAATAAATAATAGCCAAGCGATTATAAAAAATATCCCTCCAATAGGCGTTATTGGCCCAAACCATTTAACACCTGTAAATGCTAAAGCATATAAACTCCCACTAAAAAATATAATGCCAGCCACTAAAAAACCACAAGCCCAATTAAGCGGCACTCCTTGCTTAGCGACAAGTGTAAATAAAATCAAAGCTAAAGCATGATACATCTGGTAAGTCACCCCTGTTTGAAAAGTGACTATCGCTTGCTCTGAAATCTTGCTTTTTAAGCCATGGGCTGCAAATGCACCTAAAATCACACTAAATGCAGCAAATAGCCCTCCTAACATTAAATATATTTTAATCATGATAGCTGCTCATTAATAAAATCAACTGCTTTTTCAGCAGCACTTATCCAGTTTTGTTCTTGTGTAAAGCCTGATTTTTTTCTCGGAATCAAAGAATGATCCCCGTCCGGTAGCCAATTAAGTTGTATATTATCAGCCAACTTCATAACTGACACTTCGGATTCAGTACCAAATATATCTCTTTGCCCTTGCATTACGCTTAAAAGGCAATTTAAATCAGGAAAGTGTGCCGTTCTTAATTTATCAGGTTTACCTGGCGGATGAAATGGATAACCAAATACAATGACGCCTTTGACTGAAGATACAATATCATGCTCTAAGTAAGTTTTATCGCTCACTATCATAGATGCCATTCGTCCACCCATAGATTTACCACCTATAAACAGTGGTAAATCACTTTCTTTAGCTGCTTGAGCCAGAATTTCATCAAAATATGTTAATAGCTTATCAGTACGTTCTGGTGGCCTTCTTTTACCTTCAGCTTTTATTTTTTGCATATATTCAAAGTTAAATAAGCCTACATTTATCTGTTTGTTACAGAGTAAACCAGCCATTTTTTGCATAAATTCTGAATCCATACCTGCACCAGCGCCATGTGCAAATATAAATTGTGCTTGTGGATTATCCGCTTTGTACCATTGAATCATGAAATATACTCCTAATTTTGTTCTTGAGCTACTAAATCTAACATCCAATCTTTAAAAGAAACGATTTTACCGAGATCCGATTGCGACTCTCTAAACACTAAATAGAATGCATTTTTACTTTCTAAATAATGACTAAAAGGGATGATCAAACGCCCTGAATCAATATCAGGTTTAGCTAATACACTATTTCCTAATGCAACCCCCTGACCATGAACTGCAGCTTGCAATACCATAGATGAGTGACTAAAAATGGGACCTTGATTTACTTTAATATCTCTCACACCTGCAGTTTTCATCCAAGTTTTCCAATTCCTACGTGTCATATCATGCAAAAGAACATGTTTTTGTAAGTCTCCAGGGGTTTTCATCGGTATTGTGCTATTTAATAGCATTGGGCTACATAAAGGCACCATATACTCTGTATGTAGCTTATGAGTCTCTATACCGCTCCAGTTGCCTTTACCATAATAAATGGCAACATCAACATCATCGGTTAAAGAATTTTCATCTTGGTCTTGTGCTTTAATTCGCACATCAATATCAGGGTGCGCTTCATTAAATAAATTAAGTCTAGGTACTAACCATTGAATAGCAAAACTGGGCGTTAAGCTCACGGTTAAAGACCCTTTTGCACCACGTGCCAATAACTTGTCTGTCGCATCAATTAATTGAGTGAAAATGTCACGAATATCCAAAAAATATCCCTGCCCTTCTTCTGTCAATAAAAGTGATCTATTTTTACGTAAAAATAACTTTAAACCTAAATGTTCTTCTAAGTGTTTTATTTGATGACTAACAGCAGCTTGCGTGACAAAAAGCTCATCAGCCGCTTTGGTGAAACTGAGGTTTCTTGCTGCTGCTTCAAATGCTTTTAATGCATTTAATGGGGGTAACCTTCTAGACATGACAACCTTATGACATTGATATCCAAGTGACCTAAAAATACGAACTTCAATTGGAATTAAAAACGATTTAGACAAGGCATTGATAGTAGAGGATGGTTACTCCTTTATCAAAATCAATAACGCTGTATAAATCGTTTTTAAACCAATCTTTTAGGCCTTTCACAGGGACTTACTCTGTGCGTTCCAACTTTTAAAAAGGGAATAGCCATTTTTACAAAGTTGTGCTTGATATTAAGTCCCTCTAAAATGCTGAATTCTACATTTTGAGGTCGCTTGGATATACATTAGTTTTTCTAATCTACTCGCATTATAAATGATTGTTTTTTAAATACAAACTAATCGGTTATTATTCCCCCGACCTTGAGAAAACCTTACAACCAAAGGAACTGAAGGTAAGAATTTAAAATTGATTTTAATTTATAAAAAATTTATGCCCTCAACCAGCATAAATATTTTTATTCAATACCGAGGTAGATAATGAAAAATATAACAGCCAATGTCGCATTAATTGCAATCGTTTTATTTAATACAAGTGCTTTTGCTACTCAAACGAAAAATGAGTTAAAAGTACAGTTCAAAAATGAAGTCTCAGCACAAATTAAAACAGTTATTGCAGTTCAGTTAAATGATGCATTAAATGCACAATCTTTTGCACCTAAATTAGCATTGGAAAAGGTTAATACGCAATGGACTTTAGCAAAAAATACAGTAATTCAAGCTAATATAGGTGTCAAAACAACAGGCCTATCTGAATAAATGAGCTATTTGCATTTATTACCCACTCAAAATACAAAAAGGAAGCTAAGCTTCCTTTTAAATTTTAGAAAATGTCTCATTCGTAAAAGTTAATGAACAATAACCAATTGTCCTTCCGTTAAACGCTCCGCGCCTCTTATAGCAACATTATCACCTTCACTTAGCTCTCCTTGAACAGCAACACGCTCAAAATTTCCTAACCCCACTTTAACTAATAAT
>NZ_NQMR01000162.1 GCF_002276045.1 Pseudoalteromonas sp. NBT06-2
TAGCTCTCCTTGAACAGCAACACGCTCAAAATTTCCTAACCCCACTTTAACTAATAATTTATGTGCTTTGTTTTCTTTATCTATTTTAATAACATATGTGCCGTCTTTTCTTAAAATTAAAGCATCTCTATGCACCGTTAATTTAGCTAAATTATTTTGTGTTGGTATAGTTACTGTTACTAATTGACCAGCAGCCCAGTAATCACTATTCCCTTCAGGGATTTTCATTCGCATTTCAAATGTTTGTGAGCGAGGGTCCACACTAGGGATTTTGGCAATAACCGGTGCTTCTATTTCTTTATCATTTGCAAATACTTTTAAATGATTCCCTTGTTCTATATATGCTAAGTACTTAATTGGTACAAAAACACGCACTTCAAGATTTTCAGTATCTAGTAATTTAAGCAAAATATCACTTCTGCTGACATCTGTGCCAGCTCTTGTGATCCTTTGAGTTACAACACCATCAAAAGGTGCTTTTATAGTTGCGCGATTTATTTCATCTTCAATTTGTTGTAATTTCAAATGTGCAATTTCAATGTCAGTTTCTGCTAACTCATACTTTGAACGGGTTTGATCTAACTGAAATTGTGAGATTGAATTTGTTTTACGTAATTTTTGTAGCCTATTCCATTCATTTTTGAGATAAGCCAAATTAATATTAGCGCGCTTAATTTGTGCTTTTTGTTCAGCAAGCTTTAATTGTAATGGCAATAAATCCATTTTAACTAAAGTATCACCTAACGCCACATATGCACCAGGTTCTGCCAGCCATTCTAAGCGACCATTTATACCGGCAGTAATTTGTATATCTGAACGACTATGTAAAGTACCCATTAAATCAGTGGTTGCTGGCAATGAACTTTTAGTTACGCTATCTAATTTAACTGGGCTTGCAGACTTATTTTCTGCGTTAACATAAATAGCTAACAATGCCATACTGCTCGTTACTAGCCCTTTTATTAATTTATTGGTAAACATATGGATCCCTAGCTAGCTTGCTGATGTCGCAAATTTAAATCTGCGACTTTATTATCTAATTTATTTGAAGAATAGTATTTATCTGAAATTTCTGAATTTTTCCCTAGCTGTAATAAACATGGGAATAATACAAGGGTGAAAATTGCACTTATGCCCATACCACCAACAATTACAGTTGCTAAACCTCGATATATTTCGCTACCAACTCCTGGCATTAGCATCAGTGGCAACATACCAAATAAACTTGTTAGGGTACTCATATATACGGGCCTAGCGCGAATACTCACAGCTTGTGCTACTGCATCAGTACGAGAAAAACCTTGCTTTTGTGCTTCTCTCGTTTGGTCAACTAATAAAATCGCATTATTAACCACTAAACCTAATAAAATAATGAAACCTATCATAGTGAGTAAATCTAGTGACTGATAAGTAAATAGGTTGAGTACATATAAACCAACGACACCACCTGCGACCGCTAAAGGCATAATAAGTAAAACCAACAAACTATCTTTGGCTGATTTAAATAAAGCCGTCATCAATAAAAATAAAATAACTAAAGCCAGTGCAAAGTTTTTCAACATATCATTAATTGCATTGGCCATTTTATTTGCGTTACCACTTAATAAAATTGACGCATTACTGGATAAGTTTTTATTCATTTGAGGAATAATTTTGTCATTGATCATTACTAACGCTTCTTCCAATGACAAATCCGCAGGGGGTGATATTTGCAAACTAATCGTACGTTTACCATCAACTCTTCTCAACTGTGTAGGGCCTGCTGTTCTTGTTAGAGTTGTTAATTCTCCTATTGTTTGAATGCCTGCTAATGGCGAATAAACAGGTAATGACTCAAGTTCATCAGGTGTATTCCACTGCGCGCCTCGCAAAATCACATTCACTCTGTCGTTACCATCAAAGTATTCACTAATAAATAAGCCACTAGTATAAGTTCTTATTGCATTAGCGACATCTCTTCGCGTTAAACCAGCTTGTGTGATCCTCTGATCGTCTGGTATTAAATTCAGTTCCGGCTCAGCTAAATTTAAGCTTGGCATTGGAAAAACAGTCGTATCAGCCATATTCTCATTAATCGCATCAATGCCTGTTTGTGCAACTACCATTAAATTTTCAATGTTAGAACCATTTATATCAATATCAATTGTACGACCATTACCACCGCCTGACACATTGATCATAGAACCCCTAAATAAAAATATTTGTGTATCGGGCAAACCCACAAGCACTTTATTTTTAATTACTTCCATAAGCTCCTCTACACGCCTTGGGTCATCTGAATATATAAAACCACCTGTAGAACCTGCACCATTCGAGAAAAAGTTATAACTTTTAATTTTTGGCTGTTGTTCACCTGATAAATAAGGCGCTAAACGATTTTTGACTAAAGAGGCTATTTCTTTTTCAATGAAATCAACATTGCCACCTGGTGGCATACTCAAGCTCATGAAAAATCCATCAATGGGTGCTCTTGGCATAAAATCGGTTTTTGGCATCAACATAACCGTAGCCATTACAGAACCACCTAATAGAATTAAGATCCAAGCAAAACACTTACTAGTTGTATTGGTGATTTTCATGATAAATGCGGTCAACTTTTGCCAATAAGCTTTATAAGGGTCTATTTCTTCTTTGCTATTTAACCAATATTTACTGGCAATAGGTAAAATGGTGACTGCCGATACAAATGATGCAATAACGGCAATAGAGAGCGTTAACGCTAAATCCGAAAATAACTGGCCTTCTATACCAGCCATAAATAATATTGGTAAAAATATCGCAACGCTGGTTGCGGTTGAAGCAAATAGTGCACCTGTAACTTGCAATGCTCCACGCATTACCGCTTTTGATTTATCTAACCCTAGGCTTCTAAGTCTCACGATATTTTCTTGGACTATAATCGCAGCATCTAATACTAACCCAACTGAAAATGCTAAGCCTGCGAGTGAAATCACATTTAAGCTACGATCAAATATGCTCAAAGCTGCAAATGCCACCATAAGAGATACTGGTATTGTCATGGCGATTATTAATGTCGTTTTTAGCCCCCTTAGAAATAACCATAAAATAATTAATGCCAACAATACGCCTAAACCCAAATTATTTTTCACTAGCTTTAACGCATTTCGAATATGAACCGAAGAGTCAAAACTTAAGTCAATTGTTAATCCTGCAGCAGCCATAGGCCCTGCGTTTAATTCTTTAATAGCAATGTTAATTTCATCTAATAAAGCAACAGTATTAGCATCATTTTGACGCTTTAAAGTGAAGTAATATGAAGGCTGACCATTTCGTAAGTTAAAAGCAAATTTATCAACTAAAGTATTTTCAACAGTAGCGACATCTTTTAAATAAATAGGACGTTCACCACTATAACCTATAATCATATCGGTTAAATTGCCAATATTATATTGTCCTGAAAAGCGAACTGTATATTGTCGGCGACCAACATTGGCAACACCACCAGATACATCACTTGCTCTTGCTATTGTTGAACTAATATCTGCTATAGTTAATCCTAATGAGGCTGCTCTGAGTGGATCAAAAGTAATTCTTAGCTCTCTAGGCCTATGGCTTGCTAGATTTACTTGACCCATACCTGAAATTCGAGCAAACCTAGGCTTTACAACGTTTTCTATTAACTTTTGATATTGCCCTAAATCTTGCACTGGATTACTCGGAAGAGTTTTAATCATTAATGAGGCTGTATTTGGCCCGCCTCGACCACCTCCAGCAGATATTACAGGTTCAATCGCATCAAGAGGCAATGGTGGCGCTTGATTTAAATTATTGATTACATCTAACATAGCTTTTTGCATATCGGCACCCACATCAAAAGTCAGTGATATACTGCCAAAACCACGTCCAATGTTAGTTGTTACTTTTGTGACACCTTGAGTATTTTTAACAACGTTTTCTATCGGTTCTATTATTACGGATTCCATTTCTGATGGTGCTGCACTTCTCCACCCAGTTGAAATGGTAATTTGAGGCTGTTCAATATCTGGTGTTAGCTGAAGTGGTAACTTAAAAACACTCATTACGCCAAAAATCATCACTAAAGCCACTATTACAATAATAGCTGCTGGATTTTTTAAGGCTGAACGCGTTAGATTCATTTTTTTATTCTCATTATTTAGCCAGTTTCGCCCAAGTACGTATTATATGCTTTGTTCATAAAGACTCTAGTTAACTTACGTTAAACCGTAATAATTAAACGATAAAACTTCAAAATGAAACAACTTGTTACAGTTACTCATCTCAAGTAATACTATTAAGTAAATCGGGTGCTGAATAGTTCAATAATTCTTTTACGATGGCCATACAAGAAATAAGATAAACGCGCGTTTACTTCACTGTTTTTACAGCAGTTTTAGGTGAAATTA
>NZ_NQMR01000163.1 GCF_002276045.1 Pseudoalteromonas sp. NBT06-2
TGGCCGCTTAATGCTTCTTGTGCGCGGTGCATGCTTAACATATCGTTTAGGGTGATTTTTTTAATACGTTCAAATTCATCCTTACTGGCAATATCACCAACAGGAATAATTTTAATTGCCTTTTCAGCATCCCCTTTAGGGCTGCGATTATTAATAAATAAACTTTGAAAATTACCCACACCTTTACTGGCTGTAATCGCATTCTTTAAATCGTTTTCATCCTGAACACTTAATGAAGGATCAGCCATAGAAAATACAAACCCCATGTGTGAGCCATTTTTAAAATAGCGGCGTCTAAATAGCGTGGCATCTTCATTTAATAACGCACTTTGAATACCGCCATAATATTGCGGTATGCCATATATACCTTGAGCGGGGTCATATTCTTTAATATGTAATACTTCACCTTTTTTAAAATATAAAACGTTACCATTACTTTTTAATTGCGCATATACGCCAAGCGTATTGGTATAACGCATTGTCATAGCGGGTAAGTGTTTAAGTTTTATGATTTGGCCAAATACATTTCTAATGATATGCAAATAACTATTAGCCGCCCAACAGTAATCAAAAGCGAATTTTTTTAAGGTTTTACGGGTTAAAATAGCGGTAGGTTTAAACCATTTCATGATCATGTTGCGTTTAAAAAACAAAATAGGTGCGTGTTGGGCGTTAACATGCAGTAATTTATATAAGCCGTGTAAACTGACTGGTGGCGCATAAATACCGTTCATATCTGCAAACACACCAATGTAATTGGTTAACCGGTTATCTAAGCAGGGTTCGGGATCGCCAAAACGAAAACTACTCACACCCGTAGATTGTTTGGCATAGTTTGGCTTATCACCAGAGGTGACTTTTATTCGTGGTAAATTCATTATGCGACTTTTAATCCTATTGTTGTTTGTGAGCTATGGCTATCACCGCTTAACGGCTCGTAAATCATGGCGTGCATAATTGCCCAAGCAATATCAGCATGGCCGGTTGATGCAGTGCGATTGGTGGCGTAAGTGATTTGATCACCCACTACTTTTTTACGAATATTTATAAAGGAGGCGGCAACGGTTACGGCGGCTTCATCAAATTCAAAGCGTTTGTTGTTTATTACATTACTGGCTTTTATAACCAGTTTGTTTTTAATAATTGGGTTGTAATGTATTGGCATGGCCATTGGATAAAAATTTTGTATGAGATCAAATACCCCGTAACCAATACCTGTGGTATCAACGCCGATATGTTGCACATTATATTTTATGGTTAATTCTTTAATGGCGTTGGCCATTACCTCAAAGTTATTGCCGGTTAAATCGAGTGTTTCTAATAATCTGAATTTTTCTCCTGGTACCAGTGGGCAACTTAAAACAACAACCGTTGCTTTATCTATTGTGCGGGCAGGATCAAAACCAATTAATACCGGTTTCATGGCAAATGGCCGTTCCCATTCTTTATTAAAGTCTTTCCATTTTTCGCTATTACCAATACAGGCCATGAGCTCTTTCATGCTAAATGCTGAATGCGCATCATCTATAAACTTACCCATAAACAAATTATTAAATTCATCTTTAGAGTATTCTTTTTTAAGCAATTCAATATTAATGCGGTCAAAGCCTGATTTGACCACATCAACTACATTGAGCATTTGCCTGTAAATACCATCATCACAAACACGGCCATCTTTTAAATTTTGATAGCTTATATCTATCTCAAATGCGGGGTCGTTACAGGCCATCGTTTTTTTAAACCATTTACCTGTCCATAATTCATAGGCTTCATGGCTGGTAACTGAAGGGGTACTAAAATAGGTAATACGGTATTTTTTATGTGTGGCCATCGCTTGTGCTAAACCACGTAATTCTTTAAATTTGGGGATCCAAAAAACTTCATCAACATATAAATCACCGCTTGCCGATTGTGCTGTACGGGCATTGGTTGATTTAAAATATAAAGTGGCGGTTTTACCATCAGCCAAAGTAAGGGCCAAAGGCGAACCCGATAAATCCACATCAAAGTGCTCTTTACATAAAGCGACAATGTTGGCTTTAAATATTTCAGCTTGATCCCGTGAAGCAGATATAAATATTTTGTTATTGCCATTTACTACCGCATCATAAAAAGCTTCAAAACTAAAATAAAAAGTTGCGCCTATTTGCCTGGGCTTTAATAAAAAGCGGGTCCGGTGGTCTTGGTTATCAAACCAATGCATTTGGTGCGGATATAAAAGCTTTTCTTTTAACTCGTCTAACATTTCTTTTGTTATGCCAGAGCAGTCATTTTTTACTTTCTTTTTACGTTTCTTTTTATGATTACCTGAGTCGTTATTAGTTGAATGGTCTTGATTATGCGCTTGTTGTTTTTTGGCAGGGGCAAACTTACTTTGATTTAATACCGCTAAGTTTTTACATAAACAATCTAACTCTTTTAAGTCTTTATCTGTTTTATCTTCTTTTTCAGTTAATAAATTAATACGTCTACTAATACGGGTTTCGGCATCCATTACTGGGCATAACTCAATCCAATTATTTTCATCAGCCCAACGGCGCAATTGGCGTGCACTTGGCATACCGTCTAACTCTGCAATTTCATCAAATGTAAAACCACCATAAACAAAATGTTCACGCGCTGTTTTAACAATTGATGGACCGTATTTAACTTTCATAAACCACTAAATAAATATACTGAATAACGCGAGTTTATATATAAAAAAGGCGAATTCGTGACTTAGTGTTTTGCTTATTTCCTATAACTAAAATATAGGAATTTCAAATAATTAAAGCGGTGGATTGATTAAATAAAGTGGGTGAAACTCAAGTTCTCAAATATAACGCAATTGAATAACTCGCGTAATAAAACTTTATTTATGGTGCATCAATGACGCATTTAAGAACAACACCTTTAGCTATCGCTGCGGTCGGTTTAACAGTTGATGGCAGAGAAATATCAGAAAAAGATATTGATGACATTGTTGCGACTTATAACTACAAAAAATACGGCGCCCGTATCAACTTTAATCATGCTGGTGATTGGTCAGGTTGGGAGGCAAAACAGTTACAAAATATCAATCTTAACGGCGGTATGTTAGGCGATGTTTTAGAAGTATCAACAGACATTAATGACGATGGTGTAAAAGTGCTGTTAGCGGTACTTTCGCCAAATGCGTCATTTGTAGCGCTCAATCAAGCTGATCAAGCGGTTTATTTCAGCATAGAAATCAATCGTAATTTTATGAATACAGAGCAAAGCTATTTAGTTGGTTTAGCGGTAACAGATAAACCCGCAAGCACCTATACACACCGTTGTAAATTTAGTGAAGAACAACCTCAAACAGTACAGAGTAAGGGCGACACGGATGTCACTTTTTTAAAGGTTGAACTTGGCGACCTTAAAAAGCCAAAAAAAAGCATTTTTAAAAACCTATTCAACCTTAAAAAGGACGATGAAATGAAACCAGAAGATTTAGCCAAAGCGTTACAAGAATCGCTCGGCACACCTTTAGCCCAATTTAGCCAGGCATTAACAGATAATACTGAAGCCACACATAAGTTACTTGAAAAACACAGTCAGCAACAACCAGGTGATAACAACACAGATGGTAATGGTTCAGATAACTTATCAAATGAAAGTCCTGAAAAAGAAGCTTTTAAAGGTGAGCAAAAACAAGCATTTGATGAAGTAACAAACAAGGTTGATGGCTTGCAACAAGGCATTAATGATTTAACCAAAGAATTTAAAAAAGCGTTAGGCTCGCCAGCCGATGATACAAGCGACAGCGAAGAAAACCCCAAAGGTGAAAACGATAAGTACGCAAATTTACTGTAAATAAAATTCAGTGAACAATATAAATTAATTCGAGATTTAGAACATGAAAACAACAACGAAACTTTTATTTACCGCCGTACTTGCAGGTTTAGCCACTAATTACGGTGTTGCATCAATGTCAGAGCAATTTGCCGTTGAGCCCACAATTGAACAAAAGCTATATGATCAGGTTTATGAAAGCGCTGAATTTTTACAGCAAATCGATACTCAAATGGTTGATGATCTGGTTGGTAGCTCACTGACATTAGGTGTGTCAGGTGGCGTGACGGGTCGTGCGGGTGTTGAAACAGACTCATCAAAAGAGCGCCAAACTAAAGACCCATCTGGTTTAACTGACCGTGAATATCGCTGTTACCCCGTTGAATGTGATGTGCATATTACGTGGCAAAAAATGGATATGTGGGCCAAGTTTCCCGATTTTCATAGGCGTTTTCGCAACCATGTACGCATGGCCGTCGCATTAGATATTATTAAAATTGGTTGGAATGGTACGACTGCAGCCAATGTAACAGACTTGGCAAGTAATCCATTACTTCAAGATGTCAATATTGGTTGGTTACAACTTGTTCGCCGTGATGCACCAGAGCGTGCAATGAGTGATGGTGAACAAAAAGAAGGTGAAATTCATATTGGCGAAGGTGGCGACTATGCAAATTTAGATAGTGCGGTTCACGACCTATTACAAGCCATACCAGAGCATAAGCGCATGGGCATGGTTGCTATTATTGGTACTGATTTACTTGCTAAAGAAAAAGGCAAGTTATACGCAAAACAAGCACACACCCCAAGTGAAAAAGAAAAGTTAGAGCTTGAACAAATTATTGAAACCTATGGAGGCTTAAAGGCTTATAAAGTACCGTTTTTCCCATCTAAAGGCATTATGGTAACAAGCCTTGATAACCTAGCGCATATTATTCAAACCGGCTCAACCCGTACACATGTTGAAGACAACCACAAAAAGAAACGTGTTGAAGACTACCAATCACGTAACGACTGTTACTACATCAATGATTTAGACCGTATTGTATTTTTTGAAGCATCAGCGGTTAAAACTGAGCGTGTAAAAGATCCCGCTGTAGCAGCGCAAGATTTTGATACAGACAATCCAGCGCATTGGATTTGGTCCTAATTTCCTTGGTACATGAAGCACGAGCTACCACAGCAATGTGGTAGCTATTTAAAAAATTGATAGAGGGTATTTTGACATGAGTTTAGTCGCCAAACGTTTAGCAAAAGCTGCTGCTTTAAGAGCAGAGCAAAAGCAACAAACCGAGCAACAAGCAGTACAAGCAAAAGTAATGGGAGTTGATATGGCAAAAGGTGCTGATCACAGTACTTCTTTTACCGTTACAAGTGCTGAACGTCCACCAAATATGATGCAATTTGATTTATTAAAAGTTGCTATGGAAGCAGATTTAGGTCAACTCAAAAAATTCTCAGATATAGAAAGAAAAGCAGAATATAAAAGTGATGCGTTAACAAAAAACGACTATTTAGCGTATTTAAATACTTACCGTAAAAGCGGTGCCAATCACCCAAATATCGTTTTAGCTTGGGTATTTATTTGGTTAATAGATTTAAAACGTTGGTCACAAGCCCTTGAATGGTTGCCTTTATTAATTGCGCAACAACAACCGTTACCAAAGCGGTTTAAGCGTAAACATTGAGGGGAGTTAGTGATTGATGAACTTTACGATTTAGGCTTAAAACACCTAGAAAATGAACTATCAACGCAAGACGAGTTAAGGCAAACACTGAGCTATTTTAATGTTGTTATTAGCCAGTTTGATAAAAATAACTGGGATATAAACCAAGTATGCCAAGGTAAGTTATTTGGTTTAGCTGGCAAGCTAGAAGAGAAGAACCTAAACGCTGGCAATGCCTTATTCAATTACCTAAAAGCACAAAAGTTAAATGAAGGTGCGGGTGTAAAAAAGAACGCCAGAACCTTAGCTGAAAAGCTAGGTATCGAAATAGACATTTAATTTTATAGAAACGACTCTATCGCCGGTGGGCACATAGCACAAAGTTATTTCATTGAATTGCTTTTAACTTTAATGCTATTGGCGCCCACACCCAAATTATAAAACAGGTGAAGTATGAATTTATCAGGCATGCCACAAGCAGAACCCACAACTAACATAATCACTAATGATGGTTTTTATCCTGATTTAGATACTGCTGAATTAGTGAGTGGCTATGCCATTGCCACTGAATATGGCGCAAATGAGCAATTGCTTGTTAATACCTTGATCACCGCTATGGGTGAAATTAATCGTTTATTAAGTAATTACAAAGCCGCGAACTGGTACCAGGCAACAAAGCTTACTGATGTTTCAAGCACCATTATTGGTGGTAAAAGTTTAATTGAATCTTTTTATAAACGCGCCGTTTTTTGTAATGTCAAATCACATTTACTCATTAGTAAATTAAGCCAAACACATAGAGATAAAAGCGCAGCACAACAATTAAGTGCAACAGACAATCAAGACTATTGGTTAATGCAATCAGATCATGCATTACGCCAAATATTAGGCGTTAGTCAAAAAACCACCATCAGTTTGGTTTAGCCATTATGAGCCAAAGCAAATTACAAAAGCTCACAGCATATTTAATTGATGCCAGGTACCAAGGGCGTAAATTAGCCGAGCCTGCACAGTTTGTTGCTCAAATAGAGGGAGGGCGGATAGAACCTGCAAGTAAAAAAATAAACAGTACTGGAATATTAGCAGCTCGTTTTTATTACAGCGGGGTAATTAGTATTAGCCCTTGTTATGCACCTGCTGAGTTAATTAGTGCCTATATTAGTTTTTGGCTACAAGAGCATGCTGATAAACATGATAGTTCAGAGGTGGAATTTAATGTTGATCAAATAGATGACAAAGCTAAAGAAGTTGAATTAGTAATAGAAATATTTAATGAAGATATTGAGTTGGTTGAATCTGCAAACGGCCCATTTATTTTAAATAGTAAGCGGTATGACTTTGGCGAGCAAAGTCTTTGGGTAGCTGAAAGCTTCACATTACAAGAAGATATCACAAATGCTTAAATTTGAATTAGATACAGATGAAGCGCTACAGCAGTTGGGGTTATTAACATTACCAGCTAAAAAGCGGCAGCAAATATTAAGAAAGGCGGGCAGAAGATTTAGACAGAACTCTTTAAACCGCGTTAAAGATAAAAAAAATGTTGATGGTACAGCGTGGAAAAGTAGTAATTCAAAAAAACTGTTTAAAAAATTAAAGCAGAAAAAGAGTACTTATATCAAAACTACTCCCAATAGTGTCGAAATAGGGTTTAAGCGACAACGTTGGGGAAAGCTTGCAAGAGCGCATGCGATTGGATTAGAAGATGAATACTCTGTAGCAGAATCAAAAAAAAAGCTGAAAAAAGCAAAAAAACCTGATTATAAAGCGCCAGCAACAAGATCTCAGGCCAAAGAGTTAAATCGTTTGGGCTTTAAATGGTGGAATAAAAACACAAAAAAATATAAATCAATTTCTCAAAAAAGAATATCAGAGCTATTCACAGTTGCCCAAGCAGGGATAGTGATAAAGCTTTTACGTCCAAGCAAAAAAAATAATAAAGAAACATGGAATATAAAGCGGCCAAAGCGTGAGTTATTAGGCAATACGAAAAAAGAAACAAGAGTCACACGGCAACAAATTTTAGATGACGCTTTAAAAATCTTTTAATACATAAGTTTAAAAAGGAAAGAAACATGGCACAAGGTAAGGTCAGTGTTGCCTCGTTAAATACAGGCAATGGCGCAACCAAAGCAGTTGAACGCTCAATATTAATGATTGGCGTAGGCACAGAGAATTTACAACAAATAGTCGCAATTAATGCACAGTCTGATTTTGACACTTTAATAAGTAGTGCAGATTCAGAACTTAAAACGCAATTAAATGCTTGGCTTAGAAATGGTGATGATTTGGTGTCTGGTTGGGCTATTCCAATTACGGCAGGTGATAACATTTTAGGTTTAATTGATACCGCTATGGACCAAGATATTAGCCCTGAAATTATTGTTATTTGTTCGCCCGTAACCGGCAAAGCAGACGTTGAAGCGTATCAAGCAAAAATGCAAAGTATTTTATCAAGCCATGCGCGAAGAGTACGTTTATTAGTTGCGGCACCAGGTTGTGATCCTACCGCAGATACAGGCCAAACATGGGCAGCACATTTAGCCGCAGTACAACCCTTAGTTGATGGTGTGGTTGCTGATCGTGTTGCCGTTATACCGTCACTTTATGGTGACGAACTTGGCGCAGTAGCTGGGCGTTTATGTAAAAGCTCAATCACCATTGCAGATAGCCCAATGCGCGTACAAACAGGTGCATTATCTTTATCACCGTCACCTGTCGATAAATTAGGTTTACCACTTACAAGCGCTGTTACAGCGGCACTCGATAACATTCGTTTTAGTTGTACGCAGTTTTACCCTGATTTTGATGGTATCTATTTTGGTGATGTAAACATGCTAGATGCCCAAGGCGGCGATTTTCAAAAAATTGAAACGGGCCGTGTTGTTGATATGGCCGCACGCCAAGTACGCATTAAAGCGATATACCAAATTAAAAACAGGCGTTTAAATAACTCAGCCAATGGCACTGCCTTTGGTAAAAGCGTATTAGGTAAACCGCTCAGAGATATGGCCAAAAGTACCAATATTGGCAGTAATAAATTCCCTGGTTTAATTCGTGAGCCCAAAGACGATTCAATTAGCTTAACGTTTACTAGCGCAACACAATTAAACGTACTTATGAAAGTACAGCCAATCGATTCACCAAGTACGATTTTGGTGGGTATTCAATTAGACAATGCCGAATAACAGGCTGAATAAGGAGTAATGTATGTCAGTTAAAGCATTAGGCGGTAAAGATTTTGACGTAAACATAGGTGATAGCCTTGTTCACGTAATTGACGCATCGGTAAAAATTACTGATGGCCGTAAGGTTAAAACGGTTCGTGGTATTCCAGTTGGCTTTATTGATGGTCCGGTCAGTGCTGAAGCGACAATTAAACTTGATCACGAAAACTATTTATTGGTTGAAGCACAGGCAAAACAAGCGGGTAGCTGGAAAGGCATTGAACCCTTTGATATTTCGTTTATGGCCGAAGTGACAGCGGGTTCAAAAAACATTGAAGTATTTGGTGCTTTACCTCAGCTAGATGAAATCTTAAATATGAAAGCCGAAGGGGGCGAAGAAGATACCACAACCATTAAGTGCATTGTTACATCAAAAGACTTTATCAAAATTAATGGTGTACCTTATTTAACATCTGATGAAGTAAGAGACTTGTAATGAAAAGCTTAACACCCGTTAAGTTATTAGCAGCGCTTAAGCGTTGCCAATATCACGTATTTGAGGGTGAGCTCAACCTTAATTTAATTGGTATTCGTCATACCAATACCAGCGCTAATACGTTTAATGATGCATTCGTTGCACTGTATCAAGTGAATGGCCAATGGCAGTTAGCACAATTTAAATGCACAACTGATCCAGGTGTTTATTATCGTAATAATCCATTAAATATTGATGGCACCGCAATTGTGGTACCTATGCAACATCGTAGTTTATGGACCTTTGGTTATCACCAAGGCAAATATCCTGCATTAGTACAAAACAAACCGATCACCGTATTTCGTGATGCGAATAAGGATAACGAATTAAACACGGACGTTGCCCTTACAAATCAGCAAACCGGATACTTTGGCATTAATTGTCACCGTGCAAGTAGCAAGCATGAATCACAGCAAGTTGATAAATGGTCTGCAGGTTGCCAAGTGTTAGCGAACCCCAAAGATTTTGAAAAACTCATGTCACTTTGCAAGCAATCAAGTCAGCAATGGGGCAATACCTTTACATATACCTTGTTAGAGCAAACAGCTTTAACAACCAAAAATAGTGAGTAAATAACATGGCTTCAGAGCAAAAAATTGAATTAGAAGTAGGCGACCAAGAATTTGAATTTAACGTAAATCTTACTGCATATAACAAGTTTTTAAATGGGTCATCACAAGGCGTTAAAACTCAAGGTGCACATAATTTTTTAATGGCAGTTGTAAGCGATAAACATAAAACAGCATTAAAAGCGTTTTTACAACAACCTGGTGCACCGCTTCATTTAGTGGGCGCAGTAATCGAAGAGTATCAACCTGAGTTTAATATTTCAGTAAAAAAATCGAACAGCGGGCAAAACAAATAAGCAAAAATCGCTTAGATCAATTGCTCGCTTATCAACTTAAGTGGTTGCCTCATAGTGAGGCCACTACACAAACATTAGCCCAAGCATTATTTTTAGAAAACGACAACTTAGAGCAACAAAAAATAGCAATATGTAATGGTATTGCTTTGGCTCTAGGTGGCGATTAATAAAGGGAAACCTCAATAAAATGAGTGCACTTAGTAAATTAGAAAAACTCATGTATACGATTGGTGTAGTTGATAAAGCAACTGGTCCGGTTAATAAAATCATGGGTAAAATTAATCAACTAAGTGAGCAAACACGCACAGCGCAAGACCAAATCATGCGCGGCTTTATTACAGCGGGTTCAAGTGGTTTAGCCCTGGCTAATTCACTGTCACCCGCAATAGATCACGTTGCAGCACTTGGCGAAGTACAAAGCTTAGGTGTTGCAGATGAAGCCTTAAGTAAACTTACAAAAACCTCTTTTGAATTTAGCGCACAATTTGGTGGTAACTCCGCTGAATTTGTACGCTCAGCCTATGATATTCAATCGGCTATTTCGGGTTTAGAAGGGGTTGAGCTATCCGCCTTTACTAAAGCTTCAAATATTTTAGCGGTAGCCACCAAAGCAGATGCCAGCACAATAACCAGTTATATGGGCACTATGTACGGCATATTTGAGCAAACAGCCAATAAAATGGGCAAATCTGACTGGGTTAACCAAATTGCAGGGCAAACCGCCAAAGCCGTTCAAATGTATAAAACCACAGGTTCAGAGATGCAAGCGGCTTTTAGCGCTTTAGGTGCCAAAGCCACCATGCGCGGTGCAAACTCCGCACAGCAAATGGCGGTGTTAGGTGAGTTACAATTAGTTTTAAAGTCGGGCTCGGTAGCGGGTACCAATTACGCCAGTTTTATAGATGGCATAGGCAAAGCTGAAAAAGCGCTAAATATATCTCTTACTGATAAAAATGGTGACATGCTTGGCATGGATACGATGTTAGGGCGAATTAATGACAAATTAAAAGGCATAGGCAGCATAGCCAAAGGCGATATTTTAAATCAAGCATTTGGCTCAAAAACGGCGGCCTCAGTGGTTGATATTCTCAGCACAAAAGTAAATAAATTAACAACGGGCACAGATGAACTAAATAATGTATCTGATGCCAGTAAAGCCATTGAAATGGCCAATATTATTGCAAGCCCTTGGGATAGGTTAAGCGGTACATTTAACGCAGCTGCAACGGCAATGGGCCAACGACTATTACCTGTTGTTGAACCCTTTATAGAAATGTTAGCAACGGCCTTTAATGGTGTGGTTAATTTAACTGAGCAATTCCCTATTTTATCGTCTGTTATTGCCACCGTTGTTGTGAGTATCGTGGCGTTAATTACCGTATTTGGCTTAGTGACTATGAGCATGGGAATTTATCGTTATGCCATGATCACATTAAGCGCCACCACCTCAATATTAAGTAATGTAACTAAAGTATGGACCGCTGCAATTTGGCTGCAAGGAAAAGCATTAGCTGCAGCAAAGTGGGCTGCAATGACATATCAGCAAGCACTTTTTATCACTGGTGTTGCGATGTCTCACATTAAAAATATGGGATTCATTGGCATATTAAACATGATCACACAAAAAACGAAATCCGCAGCTTTGGCTACTTTTAATTACAATAAAGCGATGGTTTTTGTAAAAACTAATTGGGCAGCGTTCTCGGCATTAGTAGAAAGTAGCGGTAGTGTTTTTGCTGCACTAAAAGTTGTTTTTATGAGTGCAGCTCGCTCAGTTATGGCATTTAACAGTGCATTGCTAATAAATCCAATAGGTTGGATTGTAGCGGGTGTTATTTTATTAGCTGTTGTAATTTATAAATTTTGGCAGCCAATTAAAGCGTTTATGAGCGGTTTTTGGGAAGGGTTTAAACATGGTTTTACTCCTGTTATAGATATTTTCTCAGCGTTATTCAGTGCTTTTGGTTTTTTAGGTGATGTATTTTCAGCAGCTGGTAATGTTTTATCTTGGTTTGGTACGCAAATTGGCTTTACCTCAGAAACACTTGGAGGCTTCACCAATGCAGGAGTACTTTTTGGTGAAGTACTGGCGGCAGCATTCAGAATTGTATTATTTCCAGTTACCTCATTTATTAAGCTAGTAACATTTGCAATTAATTTACTGTCAGATTTAGGTAGTTGGGTAAAAGATTTATTTGGTTTTGGTGATGACATTAATATCACAACGAATAAAACCGTTGACCATGTTGTAACGGCACAAGGTCATAAATTGGTTAGAAATCGTGATATTGCAAATCAAACACGCAATAGCGAACTACACAGTAATAATGTCTCCAATACAGGGTCAAGCTTAATTAACAATCAACTTGCTGGTAATTCAATCGCATTCAATAGCAAAACACACTCAAATGTCATTGGTTTTAATAATCATAACTTGGTTAGTAAAAGTGATCTAACAACGCTGCAGTTAGTTAACAATAAAGCAAATAGCATGAGTACCAACAATACTATTGCACATAATAAAACTGACTTGGCAACGCTGCAGCTTGTGAGTAATAAAGTAAATAGCATAAGTAGCAATAATGCTATTTCAGATAATAAAGCAGAATTTGCAACGCTGCAGTTAGTGAATAATAAAGTAAATAGCATGAGTACCAACAATACTATTGCACATAATAAAACTGATCCAGTTTCCACTTATTCAAATGCATCATTAAACAATGTTTATGCACTAAATCAAAGCACTGAAAATATAGAACAGTATCAAAAAGATAATGAGAGCTTAGTGACTAATAGCAGCCGTAAAATTGAAAAATCAGCATTTTTACAGCAGTTAACAAGTAATAGCAGCAGTAATAACAAAACCAATAATAATACTGATAATTCTAAGCGTGTATTTATCGATAACTTAACCCTTAAATCTGATGATGTTGCCAATAGCTTTGAGCAGTTAATGGAGGTGGCAGGGTGATAAGTACATTAAATATTGATCTTAATATTCTGGATGGTGATTTATCACTAGATGATTTTTCAACACCAATGCAAGTCACAAACGCTAATGTAATAAGCCAAGACATTAAACATAGATTGATTGAAAGCGGTAAGTTACCGCCATTAATTGGCCTGAGAAATACCGATATTGTAAATAAAATTTTAACTGAAATAGAACTGATAGTTGAACAAGATACTCGCTTAGTTCCTGGCACAATAAAAATAACTTTAACGGGTACCGGCATTATTTCAGTTACGGCTCAAACGCAAGATTATGGAGTGGTAACAAATGGATTATAAGGCGTTATTTTTAACTGAGTTACAAAATGCAGGTATACCAACAACACAAACAGAAGTTGAAGCGGTTTGGGATACACATATAAAAAACTCTGATTTTGCAGTTAATAACCAAAGTCCGTTTAGCCCGTTTTTTAAATTACAAAAAGCATTAGTGTCTGATCCAGCAGTTAAATTAATAGATGCACTTGCAGAACATGTGATGCCAAATAGTTTTGTAATGTTAGCAACAGACGAATGGTTAATTAAACATGGCGAATCACGCAAAGTTGATAAGTTACCCGCAGTAAAAGCCGTGGGTAATATTAAAATTAGCCGTACAGACACCAGTATTGAACAAATATTAGCAAAGGGCACTGTAATTGAAAGCCTCCCGTTAAATGGTGTGGTTTATCGTGTAATAACAACATTAGATGTTGTTTTTTCAGTGGGAAGTAATGAGCAATTAGCGATTGTTGAAGCGCAGCAAACAGGCATAAATTATAACTTAGCAGCAGGATATTACGTGCGCTTAATTACCGATATTGAAGGGTTAACAGCCATCAATGAAAACACTTGGTTAATTACAGCGGGTCAAGATATTGAAAGCGATGAAAACTACCGTTTACGTATACGCGATGCGTTTGCAACTTTAGGTAATTATCATGTTGATGCGGTTTACCGTTCTATGATTTCAACCTTTCCAGGTATATCAGCCGATAATATTGCATTTGATAAAACCGCACCAAGGGGACCAGGTAGCGCAAATGTATATGTATATTTAGATGTAGGTGAAGTAAGCCAAGCGGTACTTGATGAAATTAATAACCATATTGCTGCAGGTAATCACGGCCATAGTGATGACTTATTAGTGTTTGCTATGCCTACGCAAAATGTAGATATCACAGCAACGCTTATTCAACACGCCAATACACCAGATAAAAAAGCAGAGATAGAACAATTTATAAAAGCTGCATTTAGACAAAATAATGCGTATCAACCCACGCGCTGCAAACCCAATGACTTATTTAGTTTTAGCCAATTAAAAACCGAACTGCATAACCAATTTAAAGAAATTAAAAGCATTCACTTTACTAATAGCGATATAACAAGCGCGGTATGGTTGCCTGTTATAAATAATTTAGTGATAAGTCGAGGTTAACGCATGGAGCAGCAAATAACACATATAGCGCCGCAATTACCCAATTGGTTACAAGGCCAAGACGTAACAGCCTTGGCTAAAGTAGCGCAAGCATTTTGGCAAAAAATAGAAAAAGATTTGTTTTGGTGGTTAGAGCAACAACATAGCGAAAACGCACAAGAGGCCATTTTAGATTTATTAGCATGGGAGCGGGGGATCACCCGTTTACCAAGTGAATCAATCTCGCTTTATGGTTTACGGGTAAAACATGCTTTTGCAAATGCCACAGATGCCGGTTACGGCTTAGGCATGGAGCACATATTTAAACGCTTAGGTTTTGGTTTTATAGAAATTAGCGAACGGCTACCAGGTTACGACTGGGATATGGTTGAAGTTGCCATGTTAGAAACTGAATTTGCAGGAAACGAAAACTTAGTAACAGAAGTAATAAAACAGTATGGCCGTACATGCCGCCGCTATTTTTTAACGGCGCTTGCTGCAGTTGATACAGTGGAAGCCATTGGCTTAGTTGAATTTGATAAGGAAGTAGTTGGATGAGCCAATTAAAAATAACCAATGCCGGGTTAACGTATAAAGACCTCGTATTCGCAGGGGCTGAAACCCAAAACATTACACATTTTATTTTTGCCAATATAGCCGGTTTAAATGAAGGTGATGTAATTGATCCAAACATGGCAATACCAACTAATGACATAGTGCATACACAACCAATTGACCGAGTATCGGCACTTGATGGTAATGCCGTAGTGATGAGTGCGGTGTTAGGTTATGACGTTGGCAACTTTGAATTTAATTGGTTTGGAGCAGTAGCAACCAAAGCCGACAACAGCCAAGTATTAATAGCAGTAGTGCAAACAGCATTACAAACAAAAACCAAAACAGTAGGCCCAAGTGTGGGTAATTACAGTGTTAAAAGCATTGTATGGCGCTCACAAAATATTGCAGATAATTTAAATGTCACTTTAAGCGCTTTGCCTTGGCAATTAAATGAGAGTGCTTTTGTTAGTAAAACAGATTTTGAAGCACATAATCATGATGCCGAATACTTAGCAATAACGGCACAAGCACAAAGTGCAAAAACAGCGGATAAGTTAGGTGAGTTGTTACCGTCTGATTTTGCTCAAACAGACCACAATCATGGAAATATTAGAGTTATCGATAGGTCTTATAGTGTTAGTAATACTGTTATAGAAAACTTAAAAAATATAGATGGTAATTTCTTTGGTGGTACCGCTTTAAGGGTTCGAGGTATAACAACAGGTACGGGTACTTTTAACACAGATTCTGAAGCTATTTTTTGGCATGATGGGGTCACGTGGAAAGTTAACCAAGTTTCAGGAATACAATCATCTAATTGTGTTGAATTTGTAATATTTAACGGTAAACCATCTGTTAAAACTGCCCACCCAAATAAATATCTTGTTAGAGTGCATCATGAAGAATATATACATTCTCAAAAAGCTTCGGGTGCATATTTTGGTTTAGGTCAGCAACTTAGCGTTGTTAATGGTCATTTTAAACACAATGGTTATAGAGTTTTTACTGAAGACTATTTACCTACTGCTTCAGAACTGGGCATAACCCCAGAAACAATAGGTGCGATAAGCGTTTCAAGCGGTGGAAACATAGCAATCGAAACAACAACTTACGGCTTA
>NZ_NQMR01000164.1 GCF_002276045.1 Pseudoalteromonas sp. NBT06-2
AAGTGTTTTTTTGAGAAAAGTTATATTTACTTTTATTTAGATTGCATATTAATCAATATAACTCTTTTACCAACAATAAAGTACTAAACAAACCCTTTATACCCGTGCTACTTGGAAATGCAGGTTTCAGAGCATGGATATATAATTGTTAAATCGTATTAATCACTAATTTCCAATCTACTTTTTTTTGATAATACACTTCTTGTTCTAACTCTGTTCTCATCAAAGGGTGTTGATCTAACCATGTTTTAGGGAACAATATATATAAAGCATTATTTTCAGATTTAAGTTTAATTAAAGGTAATACATCATTTTTTCGCCTCATCGCTAAAATAACCGATAACCTTAATATTCGAATAAGCTTTTCTGCATGAGCTTTGTTCACGCCCAGTGATGAAAGTTGCTCACTGTCAATATCTGCTCTATGTTCAGATACTAAAGCAACTAATAATTTTTGTTGTGTCTGATTAAAGCCGGGCATAAGTGTATTTTTAAGAATATAAGCAGTATGTTTTTGATATTGTTTATATTCAATTAATAGACCGACTTCATGTAATAACGAAGCGGCGTTCAGCATCGCAATACTATCATCAGTTTTATCAAACCATCTACTTTCTAGCTGTTGTGCAAAGGATACAGCTAGATCAGAAACTCTTTGCCCTTGACTCTGATCGACATGATACCGTTCTATAAAGCTATCAATTGTACGTTTTCGTATATCATGGTTTTGTAATTCTTTAACCATACTATATAAAACACCTTCTCGTAGGGCTCCTCCAGCTAGCCCCATAGTGTCTATTTCAAGTGATTCAAATAATGCGATTAAAATAGATAAGCCAGAAACAAATACTAATCTACGATCTTCTACTAAACCCGGTAATGCTAACTGCTCTATCGTTTTATATAATACAGCTTGTTTTTTTATACTATTAAGTTTGTTTAAGGTTAAATTTTCATCAAGACCCTGAGCTAGCATAATTTCTTGAATCGCCTGCACTGTACCTGATGCACCTGATGCACTTTTCCAACCCACATTTATATATATATCTTTTATAGGTGCGATCATTTGATGTGCAGCAGCAGTAGCTAAATCAAAATTATCTAAGGTTAACTTGCCATCTTTAAAATACTTTTCAAGATAAGTAACACAACCCATATTGAGACTTTTGTAATTTAACGGCTCGAATGCGTCACCGATAATGACCTCAGTACTTGCGCCACCGATATCAACTACAAGCTGCCTACCACAAAAAGCGGAAGTATGCGCCACACCTTTATAGATAGTTTTAGCTTCTAGTTCCCCACTAATAACTTCCAATTTATGACTTAGAATTTTTTGAGCTTTATCTATAAACTGTTTTGCATTAACAGCTAATCGTAGTGTGGCTGTTGCCACTATTCGAATATTTTTAGCTGGTATATCCTGCAGCCTTTCAGCAAATAAATATAAACACTCCCAACCTCTTTGCATTGCCTCGATACTCAGAGTGTTATTATTATCTAGACCTGCAGCTAAACGCACTTTACGTTTAACCCTACCTATTGTTTGCAGGTCTCCTGCAACTGATTTTGCGATTAGCATATGAAAGCTATTTGAACCTAAATCAATTACAGCATAAATATTTTGATGCTGATGTAAAGCAGCTACAGCCATTGGTACCTCTCAATCCTTGTGACTTTTGACTTTTATCTTGGGCGGTGATGACTTGGTTTACGTCCGCCATAACGATTTCTATTTTGACTAGGATGACTCCTACGTTTTTGCAATACTGGCACAGTTAAATCATCAAGTAACGCCTCTCTATCATAATGAGATAATGGAATCGCATGTTCAATATACTCTTCTACAGCTTGGAGATTATAAGCATATTTCTCACATGCAAAACTAATCGCATGTCCTGATGCACCAGCACGACCAGTTCTACCTATTCTATGTACGTAATCTTCACAATCATCTGGTAAATCAAAATTAAAAACATGACTCACTTCTGAAATATGTAATCCACGAGCCGCAACATCTGTTGCAACTAAAATATCAATATTACCTTTAGTAAACTGATCTAGAATTGATAAGCGTTTTTTCTGAGCAACATCACCCGTTAATAAACCAACTCTATGTTTATCAGCATTTAACCAAGCATGTATTGTTTCACAGCTATGTTTTGTATTAGCAAAAACGATTGCTTTTTCTGGCCACTCATCTTCAAGTAAAGTTAAAAGTAAAGGCATTTTATCTTCTTGTGAAGGTTGAAATAACTCTTCTTTAATTCTTTTGCCTGTTTTTTGAGTTGGGTCAACTTGAATATGCACAGGATCTGTCATATGTTCGAATGCTAATTCTTGTACTTTATATGACAATGTCGCTGAAAATAATAAATTTAAACGACTAGCTGCTTCAGGCATACGTCTAAATATATAACGGATATCTTTGATAAAACCTAAATCGAACATACGATCGGCTTCATCCAATACAACAACTTCAATATCATTTAAGCTATAAAAACCTTGTTTATATAAATCAATCAACCGACCTGTGGTACCAATTAAGATATCAACACCATTTTCTAATTGTTCCCGTTGTTTTTCATAATTTTCGCCACCATATACTAAACCTAAGTTAAGTTTACAGTGAGGAGCGAGTATGTTTGCATCTTTATGGATCTGAACAGCTAACTCCCGAGTAGGAGCCATTATCAGGGCTCTAGGATGTTTGCTTGGTCCTTTGGTATTTTTTAACAGGTGGTGACATGTCGCAATTAAAAATGCGAGCGTTTTACCAGTTCCTGTTTGTGCTTGCCCTGCGATGTCACGTTTTTGTGCGACAAAAGGAAGGCATTCAGCTTGAATGGGTGTGCAATATTCAAACCCATTAGCGCTTAAACCGGTTACCACTTCCGGTGCAATATCAAAGTCCGCAAACTTTTTTTCAGTCAAATGTGTATTATTCATAGCGATAAAGCATAACGCTTAAGCTTGCAATAAGAAACAATAGTGTTTAAATACGCACTAAATAAATTATCGAACCACAATGGAGAGCGTGATGAGCGACAAAATTATTACATTAACAGACGATAGCTTTGAATCAGATGTACTAAGTGCATCAAGTCCAGTATTAGTAGATTTTTGGGCCGAATGGTGTGGTCCTTGTAAAATGATAGCGCCTATTCTTAGCGAAGTTGCAGTAGAATTTAAAGGTAAGGTTACAATTGGTAAATTAAATATTGACCAAAACTCAGCTACAGCGCCTAAATTCGGTATTCGTGGTATCCCAACTTTACTTCTTTTCAAAGACGGTCAAGTTGCTGCAACTAAAGTGGGTGCTTTATCAAAAACTCAACTAGTTGAATTTATTAACGAAAACATCTAGAAATAGTAAAATAAAAAAGGGCTTCGCCCTTTTTTATTTTATTTTTTTTGTATAAAGGCTGGACGAGTCGCAAAAGAGCTGCTAGTTTATAAAGCCAACGAATATTCCAATTTAATTTCTGAAAACCCAATCAAAACTGAAATCAATTGAAACACTACACAAACAGTGAAGACCCCATCCTATGCATTTACGCGAACTTAAAGACAAATCAATAAACCAACTTGTAAAACTAGCTGAGTCTATGGGACTTGAGCATGTTGCACGGCTAAGAAAACAAGACATTATTTTTGCTATTTTAAAAGCACATTCTAAAAGTGGTGAGAATATTTTTGGTGGTGGTGTATTAGAAATATTACAAGATGGTTTTGGCTTTTTAAGATCTTCGGAGGCCTCGTATCTTGCCGGCCCTGATGATATTTATATTTCACCAAGTCAAATTCGCCGTTTCAGCATGCGAACAGGTGATTCAATTTCAGGTTTAATTCGCCCACCAAAAGATGGTGAACGTTATTTTGCTCTATTAAAAGTTAACGAAGTTAACTTTGATAAGCCTGAAAATTCACGTAATAAAATATTGTTTGAAAACTTAACACCTTTACATGCTAATGACCGATTAAGAATGGAACGTGGTAATGGTAGTAAAGAAGATTTAACATCTCGTATTATTGATTTAGCTTCGCCAATAGGAAAAGGGCAACGAGGTTTATTAGTTGCTCCACCTAAGGCTGGTAAAACGATGTTACTTCAAAACATTGCTCAAGCAATTGCACATAACCACCCTGAATGTGAATTAATGGTGCTATTAATTGATGAACGTCCAGAAGAAGTTACAGAGATGCAACGCTTAGTTAAAGGTGAAGTTATTGCTTCAACTTTTGATGAACCGGCAAGCCGTCACGTACAAGTAGCAGAAATGGTAATAGAGAAGGCAAAGCGATTAGTTGAGCATAAAAAAGATGTTGTTATCTTATTAGATTCTATTACACGTCTTGCACGTGCATATAACACTGTAATTCCATCTTCAGGTAAAGTACTTACCGGTGGTGTTGACGCTAATGCATTACATAAACCAAAACGTTTTTTTGGTGCAGCTCGTAACGTTGAAGAAGGTGGTAGCTTAACAATTATTGCAACTGCGCTTATCGATACAGGCTCTAAAATGGATGAAGTTATCTATGAAGAGTTCAAAGGTACCGGTAATATGGAATTGCACTTAAATCGTAAAATTGCTGAAAAACGTGTATTCCCGGCTATTGACATTAATCGCTCAGGTACACGACGCGAAGAACTATTAACTAAGACTGATGAACTACAAAAAATGTGGATTTTACGTAAAATCGTACATGAAATGAGTGAAGTATCAGCGATTGAATTCATGATAGATAAATTATCTATGGACAAAACAAATGCCGCGTTTTTTGCCTCAATGATGCGAAAGTAACACCTATATTAGACATTTAAATAAAAAATACCTGCTAAATGTAGGTATTTTTTAGCTCAAAACTAAATTATGTTCTATAACTTAATTAAATGGAATTTATTAATTTGAGATTATGCCTGCCACCAAAATTGCTTTTTTGTTACTCTCCGGTTTATTAATCCTACATCTAGCATTATTAAGCTACTTTTCAGCTGAGAGTAATATTTTCATAATAATAATTGTCTCAGATCTTATTATCACTTTAAGCTTATATGGCTATTTAAAAAACTATTCATCTATGAAAGAAAGTTACTTAAATAACCTTGCAAGCTCAATTAACAACTCTGAAAAAATATACTTTAAGTTTCGTTTTGACGAACAAGAAAAACAACCACCTGAATGCCTTGCAATTAACAATTGGTTAGAACTAATAGATCATTTATTTACAGAAATTTATGCTTCTACGGCAAGGTTAACCCCAATGGCAGGTGAGCTACATGAAACCTATAGCTCTATGACTCAAAAAGCAACCATGCAGCATAGTCATGGTGAGATTTTAAGTCAATCATTGAATGATATGCTTGAAGTATCTCGTAACTTAGATAGTAACTTAGACGATATATATAAAGCGGTAAATGCATCCACAACATCAGTAAAACAAACTAGGGGTGATGCAAATAAAAGTCAAAATAGCTTAATTGAGCTCGCAAAAAAAATCGAACAAACGAGCAAACAAATAGATGAATTAAAATATGATAGCGATCAAATCAGCTCTATTATAGAAGCCATTAATTCGATTGCAGAACAAACCAACCTATTAGCGCTTAATGCTGCTATAGAAGCCGCAAGAGCTGGAGAACAAGGTAGAGGGTTTGCAGTTGTAGCTGATGAAGTAAGAAGTCTAGCCAATAGAACAAGTCAAGCTACTCAAGAAGTTGCAGGTATGATAGCTAAAATACAAAAAGGCACTGATTCTGTGCATCAATTAATGTTGCAAAGCCATCAAGAAACAAAAAAAACAGTTAGTTTGTCAGAAGAAGCAACAAAAGAGGTTGATCAAATAGAATCTGCTATGCTAGATATTCAAAACCTGTCTGAAAAAATCTACCAGCAAGTACAGCAGCAAAAATCAGTCTCCGATGAAGCGCAATCATCAGTAGATGCACTACTGGAGCTAAATTCTGATGCACTTTCCAGTTCAAAAATACAAGCAGTCTCTAGTAACGACATACAAAAACTATCAGTCAGTTTGAAAGAAAAATTAGAAATGTTTGATTTCAATGATATGCTTTGGGATACAGGTATCAGAGATAATAAACCGCTCCAAGAAAACAAAGTTCACAGCAATCAAGAAGATGAAAAAATCGGTGACGTAGAGCTCTTTTGATTATTCTTGTAAAATAATCATATTTAATTCATTTAATAAACCATCTGCATGTATATCAATGACATCTACCCCATTATTTTTTAGATGAGACTCTAAGCGCTTTGCATACTCAGACAAAACTTTAAAACCAAACATCTGTGCGGCACCAGCAAGCTTATGTGCTTGTTGTTCTATTGTATATAAGTCATTTTCTTTTATTGCCTGCACTAAATTATTTTTTTCTACTATTAAACTATTTTTAAAATCAGTAATCAGATCTGACATATCAAGCATATTCATTGCTTGATATGCTTCATTTAATCCATTTTGTGAATCACAATACTGAGCAACTAACTCAATGAAAATATTTCGTTCAATGGGTTTTTTTAAATGGCCATCAAAACCTATAGAAAGATATTGCTCAATCTCATGAGACATTGCATTAGCTGTTAATGCAATAATAGGTTGAGAACATCCACATTGCCTCAATAAAGTAAATGCTTCTATACCATCCATTTCAGGCATTTGTATATCTAATAAAATCAGTGTTGGATCATGTTGTAAAAATAACTCAACCGCCTCCTTTCCGTTTTTTGCACATACCACCTCAGCACCTAAACTCGTTAATAATCGTGCGATTAAACGGCGATTATCATCATGGTCTTCTGCAAGTAGTACCTGACCACAAAATGAAGTGTTTACTTGCTTACTTTCTAATTCAGATGATTCATATGGTAGATAAATATCATTACTCTTTTGATCAAAAGGCAAAAACAATGTAAAAACACTTCCTTTATAAACTTCACTTTGTACCGAAATTTCTCCATTCATTATTTTAGCAAGCTGCTCTGATAAGCATAAACCTAAACCAGTACCGCCAAAGCGGCGACTTATACTTGTATCACCTTGTGTGAAACTTTCAAATAGTAACTCTAACTGCACATCATCCATTCCGATACCAGTGTCTACAACTTTAAAAATCAATTCATCATTTACCACTGATATTTCAAGTGAAACACTACCATTTGAAGTGAACTTAATTGCATTTGAGCATAGATTTATTAAGATCTGTTTTAAACGAAAGCTATCAACATTAATAATAAATGGATTGGATAATGAATGAATGATTTCAAAAATAAGCCCTTTACTCTTGGCTTGCTTTTTAAATATATTATTAAGTTCTTCGAGTATGATATTTAAATCTTGATGTTGTAATTCTAGCTCTAACTTATTTGCTTCTATTTTACTTAAATCAAGAATATCATTTATTAATTCAAGTAAATGCAAACTATTGTTATGAATAATAGATACTTCTTTACAGATAAACTCTTGCTCAACATCACCCAATACAATCGCTTCTGCTTGTCCAATAATAGCTGTAAGAGGTGTTCTTATTTCATGGCTCATATTAGCTAAAAACTGGCTTTTAACATTATTAGCTTGCTGTAATTCTTGCATCAAACATTCAAGCTCTTGGGTTCTTTGCTTTACTTGTACTTCTAATGTTAACTTTGAGTTACGCTCTATATTTCGGCGGAAGATAAAAAATAAAATAAAAAAAAGCAAAAAAATCGCAACAATAATAAAGTTACGTTTTTGAGTAACTTGATCCATTTCCAGTTGTTGTAATTTTTTAGATTGCTCTAACTGCATCACTTGTTGTTTTAACTTCTGAGCTTCAAAACGTGCAAACTCCTGATTTAAAGCTATATTAGATGATTTATTATTTTCCTCTATATATAAATGATGATTTTTTATCGCATTTTGCGTATCTCCTTGTGCAGCTTTAATGAGAGATAGTAACGCTAAATTTTCTGATATTTGCTCTTCATAGCTGAGCTTATTTGCAATTTGAGTTGATTTTTCTAATGCTTGTAACGCTTCATCAAACTGACTTTTATAAAACAAAGCTTTTGCATAGCTAAATAAACTACCTGCATAAGCACTTTTATGCCCTTGAGCTAAGCTTAATTCTACCGCTTGCTTAGCGTAATCAAGTGCTTTGTCACTTAATTCTAAGCGATTAAATAGCTCAGCTAAATTATGTAATTGAGAAGCTGAATTATACAAATCACCTTGTATTTTATAATAATTAAGTGACTTAAATAAATATTTTTTCGCTAATTCGTATTGCCCTGAATCTTCATAAGTAGCACCTAAATCACCATAAGCTAAAGCTAAACCTTTTTCATCACTATATGATTTTCGTGCAGAAATAACTTTTTTGAGGATCTCTATTGCAACATCAAAGCGTTTAAGTCGAACATAAAGGCTTGCTATGTTGTGACGAATATCTACCTGATCTTTTTCAGTACCTTTTTCCTGATAAATAGTTTCAGCTTGTTCATACATTTTTATCGCTTCAGATACATCACCTGTAGCGGCATACACCAAACCTATATTACTCAATAAATTAGCGTGTTTTATGGGTTCTAAATCGGGTTGATAAAATGATAGAGAAGATTGATAAGCACTTAACGCTTCATCATGATTACCTAAATAATAATGCATTATGCCAACCATTTTGTAAGCTAGCGCTTCTTGATCTACAATTTGTTGATCATGAGTGATTTTTTGAAATTTCTTAAAGTCTGATAATGCGTTTTTAAAGTTCCCTAATGAGAAATGAGCTTTACCTCTCACATTTAAAACGGATGCTTTTTGTGATGGACTGATCCTAGGTAAACTAAATAATTTATTCGCTTTTTTTAAAGTAAGTTCATGATCAGTTTCATGGGTTAATCGAGACAACTTAGCATCAAAATCATTAATATTAGCGACAGCTAAATTCCCATTAAGTATGAAAATAATAAGAAATGTAACTAAACTGTGCTTAAAAAAAATCATAAACTTTACCCTAAATACATGCTAATAATTAATAAGTGATAATAAATTCAATACTTTAGAAACATACTAGTTATATCATTATATCTGGTCAGAGCATAGTAGCCATCTAAAGCAATAACTATAATGTTGTATAATTACATTTGATAAGTTAAGTGGAGATAACATTGCCAAAAAATCCATTAATAGAAGTTATTTTTGATTGTTTATTGAAAACCCCTTGCTGGAAAGTACATACGTTAGCAAATTTTTTGATTCAAAATAATAACTTAAAAAGGTTAGATACTGACTGTAACAAAGACTTATTTAAAAAAAACTTCATTATTATGAATGCCTTATTTCAATTAAGCTGCAACCTTATTGGTAGTGGGTATATACTAATAATAGAACCTCTTGAGATTCGTTTAGCCAAAATAAATGAAAAAAAACTCTCAAAGCCAAATAAAAACTTAAAAGACTATTACCTTGACTGGAATAACTTCGAAACTGATAGTAAAGATATTGAAGTTTTATTTAATTCTTTTTGGCAGAGTTATTTAACTTCAAAAACAAAAGAAAGCATAAACCCCAAAATGATTAGCGATGCGCTTAATTATTTTGAATTACCAAAAAATGCTACATCAGAACAAATTTCAAGACAATGGAAAAAGTTAGCTTTAAAATATCATCCAGATAAAGTGAATGGTGACAAAAATAAATTTCAACAACTACAAGTTCATTGGCAAGTATTAAAAACAGCTTTGAACTAAAAACGACAATATCACTGTAAATCGGTATAATGCAACTAATTATTATTTGCCATAACGACTAGCATAATGAAATACAAAGACCTGCGGGATTTTATAAAGCTACTAGAAGAAAGAGGTCAGCTTAAAAGAATCACGCAAGAAATCGACCCTTATCTAGAAATGACAGAAATAGCCGACCGCACATTGCGAGCAAAAGGCCCTGCGCTGTTATTTGAAAACCCTAAAGGTTATTCAACCCCAGTACTTGCCAACTTATTTGGTACGCCTCAAAGAGTTGCCATGGGCATGGGTAAAGAAGATGTTTCATCATTACGTGAAGTGGGTAAATTACTCGCCTTTTTAAAAGAACCTGAACCACCAGCTGGTATCAAAGAAGCTTTGAGTCAAATTCCCAAATTTAAACAAGTTTTTAATATGCCACCAAAAGTGGTAAAAAAAGCACCTTGTCAAGAGGTAGTACTTGAAGGTGATAATGTTGATTTAACTAAGCTACCAATTCAACATTGTTGGCCTGGTGATGCCGCGCCATTAATAACTTGGGGTTTAACCATTACCAAAGGACCTTATAAAAAGCGCCAAAACTTAGGTATTTATCGCCAACAATTACTTGGTAAAAACAAAATAATAATGCGTTGGTTATCTCATCGTGGTGGTGCGTTAGACTTTCAAGAATGGTGTAAAGAAAACCCAGGTGAACCATATCCAGTATCTGTTGCATTAGGTGCCGACCCTGCCACCATATTAGGGGCAGTGACCCCTGTACCTGACACTTTAAGTGAATATGCGTTTGCAGGCCTTTTACGTGGTAGTAAAACCGAAGTTGTAAAATCAATTTCAAATAAACTACAAGTACCAGCAACTGCTGAATATGTATTAGAAGGTTATATTGCGCAAGGTGAAACAGCACCCGAAGGACCTTATGGCGATCATACTGGCTATTATAATGAAGTTGATGACTTCCCTGTAATGACTGTCACGCATATTACCCATAGAAAAAATCCTATTTACCATAGTACATTCACAGGACGCCCACCTGATGAACCAGCAGTGTTAGGTGTGGCATTAAATGAAGTTTTTGTGCCTATATTACAAAAACAGTTTCCTGAAATTGTCGATTTTTATTTACCACCTGAAGGCTGCTCATACCGTATGGCTATTGTTACCATGAAAAAACAATATCCTGGTCACGCTAAGCGTGTAATGATGGGGGTTTGGTCTTTCTTACGTCAGTTCATGTATACCAAGTTTGTGATTGTATGTGATGATGATGTCAATGCCAGAGACTGGAATGATGTCATTTGGGCTATCACTACCAGAATGGATCCTGCTAGAGATACGACTATGATTGAGAATACGCCTATTGATTATCTCGATTTTGCTTCGCCAGTTTCGGGCTTAGGTTCAAAAATGGGTTTAGATGCCACTAATAAATGGCAAGGTGAAACTGATAGAGAATGGGGTGAACCCATCGTAATGGACCCAAAAGTAAAAGATAAAATAGATCAGATTTGGGGCTCTCTCAATATTTTAGACTAAATAACATCAAACAAACAATGGGCACTAGTTAGCGCTCACTTAACATAAAACATAACCAGATCAAAGTCGTAAAAGGTAATATAATGCAAGAGTTAAAGGCCAATATTGTTGCTATTAGCCCACTTAGTGAGTTTATTTTCAAAGTTGAATTAAAACCAGAACAATCCGTAGAGTTTTCTGCAGGCCAATATTTACAAGTGGTGTTAGGCGAAAAAGACAAGCGCGCTTTTTCTATTGCAAGCCGCCCTAGCCAAAATAACTTATTAGAATTACATATTGGCGCAACAGCTGCTGATGCTTATGCGATTCAAGCACTAGATCATTTGCGAGAACACCTTAAAAACAATACTCAAGCAACACTAGAAGTTGGTTTAGGCGTTTCACAATTACGTGAACAAAGTGATAGACCTATTATCATGCTTGCTGGGGGTACTGGGTTTTCATATGTAAAATCTATGGCAGACCACTTAGCTGAAGTTGGCTGTGATCGCCCTGTATTTTTTTACTGGGGTGT
>NZ_NQMR01000165.1 GCF_002276045.1 Pseudoalteromonas sp. NBT06-2
AGACCACTTAGCTGAAGTTGGCTGTGATCGCCCTGTATTTTTTTACTGGGGTGTAAAACAAGTATCAGCATTATACGCAAAGGCAGAAATGGAAGCATGGGCAGCATCAAACCCACACTTTAACTTTATACCTGTTATTGAGTTAGCCGATGAAAACTGGAAAGGTCATTCTGGTTATGTTCATAATGCGGTATTAAAAGATATGATCTCATTAGAAGCTTACGATATTTACATGGCTGGCCGCTTTGACATGATAGGCCCTGTCCGTGATGATTTTATCAATCAAGGTGCTATTCGCGAACACATGTATGCGGATGCATTTGCATTTATATAATAAAGATAATAACTTCTAAAGCACGATAGTCTATCGTGCTTTCCTTTCTCGCATGCAACATTCTTTAAACTAGTCCACTCTTGATATTTTTTAGTTAAAAATATAAATTAACTAAACTCAGATAAATCAGTTACTATGAGCTAGTTTTAAGTAATCGAAAAGTAAAATGAAATATAAGTTTCTGGATTTTGAATTTGATAGCAGCAGTTTAATTTTAACTAAAAATAATAACGATATTGCTATTAGACATAATGAAGCGAAATTACTCGCTTTAATGATAAGTCAGCCAGAACGTGTATTTAGTAAAGAAGATATATTAGCAGAAGTTTGGCAAGATAAAGTGGTTTCTGAGCAAGCCGTATTTCAAAATATTAGCCACCTTAGGGGTCTTTTTGGCAATACAGCGATTAAAACCTTCTCTAAACGAGGATATCAGTGGCAACTTGCATTACAAACAAACTCAGAGATTTGCACTGGTGCACCAACTAAAATAAATGTCATTGAAAAAGCACCATCAAAATCAGCTAAGCAGCTAAGCAGCTAAGCAGCTATACATTACAGTTTTTTCATTCATATTTATTTGCGTTTTATTTTTCAGTTACATCTACACATCATCAAATAAAACCTCATTACCTACAACCAAAATTGCTTATATTCCTTTTGAAAAACAATCAGATAATACATTTAAAGAGTTTTCAAAAAATACTAATTTCAACTTTATAGCGCTAAAAAATTTAGATTATAGAGACTTTATTGCAACTGCAGAATTAAAATACCCCAGCTTATCAGCTAAGCATCCTCTAATATTAACCGGAGAGTTTCGATCTCATAATCAACAGACTTATTTAGACTTTATTTTAAAAGGCCCTTTTGCTCAGTGGAAAGGGTTACTCAGTGGAGACTCTCAGCGTGAGGTGACTGAAAAGTTAAAACGTCATCTACAGCAAGAATTTATTTATGACTTAATAGGTAAACCACAAGCTCCGGAATTAAAACTAGCAAATCTTTCTATCGCGCATCAAAACAGCCCTAACGATTTCATTGTTTTAAACCAACTTATAAAAACTTACCTGCAAACAGGCGAATTAGATAAAGCGATGGTAATGGCTGACAAACTGGTAAATATCGCAAATTTAGAGAATAACCCTCAGCAAGTAGGTATGGCATTATTACTTCAAAGTGGAATTCTCACCCAAAAAGACTTATTTGAGTTGAGTTCACAAAAACTACAACTTGCACTCATAGAGTTTGAAAAAATTAACGATTTAAAACGACAAGCAGATGCTTGGAATGCACAATCTTGGTTGGATCATCAAATTTGATAATTATCCTGCAATAAAAGTAAGTTTATTAAATTCAGCTCAGTTTGCTCTAGAAGCTAAAGATAAACAAAGAGAATTACATGCACTCACTTATTTATCTGTTTTAGCCCACAAGCACAAACAAGAAAAAGATAAATACTTATACTTATACTTATACTTAAAACAAGCTGAAGATAAAATGCTACAGTATGAACTACCTATTTATCATTTTGCCAAAATTCCTTTCCACTATGCTATTTATGCAAGCAAACTTGCTGATAAAGAGCCTCATTTAAAACAAGTCCTTGAGTTTACTGCATTAACACCTAATCACTGGGTGGCACAAGATAGCCGAGAAACTTTGATGAAATATTACATTTCAATCAATAGCCTCACTGAGGCACAAACTTTAGTTGAAAATTTAAAATCGGATAATACTGAAAATTCATATCTAAAAACACTTTTGGCACAAGCACAAGTACAAACAGATCTGTTCATTTCTCATGCTCAGCGAGCATTTGAACAAGCACAACTATCTGGTAATAAGTATTTAAGTCTAGATATCGCTTTATTGCTATGTGACGCACCAAAAGAACAAACAAATTATGACTTTTATTCTCAATTTATTAGTGAAAATGCCACATTAAATTGGCGACGAAGAAATGAAGAAAAATTAGTCGCTCTTAACCTTTAAAGAGAAAGGTAGCATTAAGCTACCTTTTTCATTTTTATAGCGAAATAAGTACCTAGTCCTGTTTTAGTGCTAACCAATTAAGCTTCCAGTTATTATCTAAAGAGTTAAGGCTCAACTTGTTTTTCCCCTTTTTAAGATATATTTTACCACCCTGCTGGGTTTGCCACTCATGATAGCCACCTGTTTTAGTGATTTTTTGTTCTACCTGTTTGTCACCGTTAACGATCACACTAAACCCTTTAGTATCTCTAGGCGATGCTACACGATATGTCAGTAAATATTCTCCCGATTGCGCAACGTCTAATTGATAATCTAATTTTGCTTTATCAGATATTCCTCCTGCACCGGTCAGGTTATAACTCCCCTCATCATCAGATGTACGCGAAACGACAGCACCATCGTCTTGCGCAGCAGATTCGGCTTCAATACGACCAGGTACCTTCAACCAACTAGCTTCTGTTTTTACAGTATCACTATACATACCTTGTTGATGATTTTTTACAGCTACAACAGTATATTCATACACATAACCACTTGTATGAGCGTATTTAAAACTTGTCTCTTTGAGATTTGACGCTATCAATTTAACCATAGTACCTGCAATATCATTTCTATATATACGATAGCCGTCTACATCAGGATCTGAACTCGCATCCCAAGTTAAATTCACTAAACCATCAATTTGCGTTAATCTCACATTAGTCACTTTATCAGGATAATTTGACTGTAAGCTTCGTTGTTTTTGTTCTTTATTTTGAGCATGCTTTAATTGTGAAGCAAAATATTTAGTCGCTTTTGATTGCTAAGGTGCGGTGCCATCTAATGCAATTCTAAATCCATCCACGCCACCAGAAAAATCTTCAGGTATACTTCCACGCTGCGCTAATGGCCAATTATTCCAGTGCCAGCTACCACCTCGTGTAGCACGACTAGCACACTCACCCTCTAACATGGGTGAACCATCAGTTGGTACAGTTTTATAATCTGCAACATAACAATCTGCAAGCATTTCTAATACATTACTGACTATATCATGTAAGCCAAACTGGTTTGGTTTATACATACCCACTATGCTGGCATCACCTGAATTATCAACACAATTAGCTAAACCTGTAGACCAATTTAAATAACTGGTATTAGCATCTCTTTGTAATATATTTTCACCTGATAAATCAGCTGTATTAGCATATTCACATACTTGCGTACGATCTTCATCATTACCAAAGAAATAATCTGTTTTAGTACCAGCTCTTGCTGCATACTCCCATTCAGCTTCTGTAGGTAATCGATATGGTCTGCCAGTCTCTTTGGCCAGCCATTGTGTATAAGCATTAGCCGCCTGCCAATTTATACAAACAACAGGTTGAAATTCACTACTATTCAGCGCGTTAGTTTCCCAATTACCTTTACTATATGGCTTAAACCAACCATCTAACTCATGACGACACTCACTAGGTGCCTTAAAATTAGTAGCCTTTATAAATTGGGCAAACTCTTTTACTGTTACTTCATATTTACCTAAACTAAATTGCGATATGTTGACCTCATGTAATGGCTGAGAATTTTCACGATCCATGGATCCCATTTCAAAACTACCACTGGGAATATCAACCATAATTGGCTCTATTGGTGAACCTGCAAAAGTTTGATAACTCATAGTAGATAAACACAGTGCCATTATTATTTTATTAAGATTCATTTTAGACTTCCTTTTTAAAAGATGAGTTAAGCATGAAAAAGCACCGTAAATAAATCTTAATAAAAATTTATAATCCATTAAAAATAGAAAAATCATAGAAAACACAAATAATTGATATTGAACGATTTAATTTCAACTATAAAATAAAACACTAAAGCTTCAGATATAAAAAATGCGCCATATAGGCCAACACTGATCAGTTAAGAAAAC
>NZ_NQMR01000166.1 GCF_002276045.1 Pseudoalteromonas sp. NBT06-2
ATTTATTCACCGAGATGTGCTGACAAATAGGGTTTCGTATTTGATATTTAATACAAAATATTAGGTATGAGGCATTAGGGTTTAAAATTAAAAGCTCTTTCATCAGCGATGCCAGTATTATTTTTCACGTGATAAAAGAGCTTATGTACTATTAAATTATCGATAAGTGAAGCTGAGTTATTACTCTGTTAATACATCATATAAAGCGATTTCTTCTACAGTCATCCAGTGAATACTATCAGCTGGTGCAGCTTCTAAAGTATACCAGTAAAAGTCACTCTTTATGCCGATAGCATTATAATAATCAAGGTAAATTACATGCGCTTGATGATCTCGAGGGTAGTCCAATGCCGCCTTGCCACTACCATCATCCCATGAGTGGACACCTATTTTAGCTCCAAGTTCAATCGTACGTTTAACCCCAGCTAAAAACATATCACTACCGCCCGATGCCACCATACCATCAGCCGGGATATGGGTGGCAATACCACGATTTCTAATCTCCATTGATGCCAACAAATTAATTTCATCATCCATAGAGCCAGGAACATCTTGCATTACAAGGGTGTGAACTTGTGGATAGGTATTAAATAAATCTTGCATCACAGTCAATGTATCTGAGCCGATCACGCCATTCATATAAATGATACCTGAACTAGTATCATTATCTTTAAAGGTAAACTTGGCAGTCTCTTCATCACCTGCTCCGTTATCAGTATCACTAATACTAAATTCTTCAGCAGAATAGTCACCATCAGGTAATATGGTTGCCAAAGCGTATTGCTCATCAGTTAATAGCGCATATATACTAGAGTCTTGGTTTTGTACTTTTTCCAGCGTATTTAACTGCCACTCATTTTTGATTTGCTCAAAACGTCCATTAAAATTTTGCGCACCTAAAATAGAAGTTAATGACCAATAGGTATATTCAGTAACCATGCAGCTATAATTACAGGTTTCATCATTATAGGTATACCACGCGGTATCTGGGTAGTTTGTAGGAATAGTTTCAAATTGTCCGCCGCGTGCGATATCCATAGCATTAGCGATATCGGAGCCTATTGCTTCACCAAATACCTCAGGGTAAACACCAGCATAACCAATATGTGTGATCAGATGTAAAACTTCTTCAATAGTGGCATCAAATCTACCTCCATCATTACCACCAATAACGACTTCACTGGCATAAAGGTCTTGCAAAGCATCCAACTCTGAGATTTGTCCAGATATAGTATCGATTTCGTTTTCATCCTTAGCCATAATTAACGTGGCACCCCGCTCAATCATGTGCTCAACGACTAATAGATTATCCGGCTCACCATCTTCATTATTATCTAAATATTGTGCCATCACATTAGCGGCATGTAACATCGCTTCATCAGGGGTTTGCTCAGTACCGTAAATTGGAATACCAAATACTGAAGTTTTCTTATCAAATACTTGCTCTAACGCTGAATTACTACTATTTTTATCGTAAGTTAACTCTGCAATAGCTGACACACAGCTAGTGTCAAGCGCTTGGTTTGGCTCATCTAAAAACGCTTGGGCTAAGCTGTCGAAACAACTAAGATCAGTAAATAATTGTCCGTGACCACCTTGCGGGTTAGTAAGGTTTTGTGCATTCGGCATATTTTTAGCGACCAATGAACCCCACGCTGCTGGCGTTTGTGTATCTTGTGAGCCATTAAGAATTAATACTGGTAAGTTACTATCCACAGCTTGTGTTTCTATATCATTTGCAGGAGTTACATTCCAAGCCTGACAAGATGTTTTATCAAAGCCCATATGAAACATGCCATTTACCGTAAGTTGCGTGCTTACTGACCACCCTTGGCTATTATCATCAGTTAACGCAGTAATATTAAGAAATGGATATTCTTCAGCACAAACCGTAGATAAGCCCATAGCGTAGTAAAACCTGTTTTCTTCGCCCTGCTCCTCATATTTTTCAGAGCCTTCCCCCATACCTTGTTCAGCCATCCTAATAGTTTCAAAAAATGATGCATATTTACTAACATCTTCATTCACGGCTAATAAGTAATCAATAATCACCGACTGCGTACCAAGTTCAAGTAAGTTTTGAATAAACTCTCGACTCTCTTCAATCAAGCCTTCATTGTGCATACGGGCAATAATATCTTCGATAATCATTTTGAATTCATCAGCAGGACAGCCAGCTGTATTTTCACAGTTTTTTACGATTTGATTTAACGACTCATAATTTGACCACGGCGTATCCGTGATGCCGTTCACTTCTATCGGAAACATGCCATCAAGAATAACACTGCGAATACCTTCACTATTTTCTCTCATTATAGTGGTCGCAAGGCGTGTACCATAAGAAATACCATATAAATTCCACTGCGATATATTTAACGCTTTTCTTAGAGCAATAAAGTCCATCGCATTTTGCACACTATTATAAGCCGTTAAATCTATACCTGACTTTTCAAGTCGAGTTTTACAGGTTGTTAACTGCTCTGATGTGTCTTCTTCCTCTAATTCAGTACAAAATAATGCGGGTTTAGAATAACCGGTACCACGTTGGTCAACTAAGTAGACATCCCTATCGTTGATAAAATTGCCTGTTTCAGTAACTTGAGCGATACTTGAACTTGCACTGCCACCTGGTCCACCTTCAAGATAAACAACAGGATCTATTTTTTTATCTGCTGAAGTAGACGCTAGTTTAATCACTGCTATTTCAATTTTTTTTGTCGAAGCTGGATTACCATATAAAGCATGTTTTTCAGGAACAGTAAGATAACCACAAGAAGAACCAGAGGTTAAAATAGATAACTGAGATGCTGACAACATGTCTTTACATGCAACATTTTTATATGCGTTAACAGGTTCAGTTACACCAGTATCTGGTGTTGGTGTGATCGTGATTTCTTTTTTAGCATTCGAACCACCACAAGCCGTTAATAAACTGGTCGTTATTATTGTCAAAGCAATAATCGATTTATTAGTTTGAATCATTCAAAATTTCCTTCATTATTAAGTAATAAATGTTGCCGTATATTTTTTACAAAACGATTATTTGCAAACTGAGCGATACGTTATTATCAATGATTTAACGAAGCTTTAGGGTAAGCGTTTGTAAGCGTTTGTAGCCGTTTGCAACCGATTACAACAATAAAATTAACAATATTATTCAATGATTTAATTTATAAAAAAGAATTTCAGAATGATTACTATGGGTATGACTTGCCATAAATTTACTTTATCTTACAAACCAGTCTATTTATTTTTATAAACTGATATGAGTACGCTAGACAACAAACTGAGAGCCAGTATGGAAGTGAACTATAAACTTTCAGCAATCTTAAAACTAACACTAAAAGACGATCGTTTACTGAGTCGAAAATTGATAAATATTAGAACCCGTCCAACGGTCTGTTCTTCGAAAATGCTATATATCAATTTGAAGACAGACGCTTTGAGCACGCGCCAAGATTTACGTTAGCCCTAAGTGAACAGAGCTAATACAACAAACACAGAGTAAGCCAGACTCAATCGAATCTGGCTTAACAAGGTTACTCTAATATCCATTTAGAGTGCTGTTTATTAGCACTGCCTGTTGAATTTAACTGCGGACGTTGTTTGTCATGGTTATACCAAAAATACTGTTGCCAATAAGTATTTTTAATATTCCAAACCCCACCTTGATCAATAAGCTCATATTCGGCTTGATTCGGTGAGCGCCATAATTTTCCATAGCCTGATGAAGAACTGCTGTAACTAAAAAACAGTGACGGTACAGCTGCACTTCGCAGGTAATATCGCCCTTCACTAGCGGGTATTTTTAGCCACTGCACAGGGTTCGCCTCTGCAGTTGTCAATCGCTCATTGTTATTTAACGACGCCGCCGATAACGCTTTGCCATCAACCGCAGACTTAATAACGACGGCTTCGCCGCTATCAGCTAAATGTTGAGGTGCCTGCCAATCAGTCGGTGCAGTCTGCCATGTCACAGACTGCCAACGCCAGTTATACGGTATGCTCATATGTGAATCATATAAATCCGCATAACCTGGTTCTGCTTCAATATTGTATAAACACTGGCGACGATCAGCATCTAATTGTGCCACACGCTCAGCTTGACTGGTCGTGCCAACATTTAGTTCGCTCATGCACTCTTCAAGGGTTTTACCTAACCCAGTGTCGCCCGGCGCAAGTACATAGGTATGATCACGATGTTGCTGATTGTCATACCAAGTCAGCATGGCTTGCTCGTTGAAAGATAGCCAATTCGAGACTAAAGTTTGCGCTTCCTGTCGTGCGTAAACTTCACGCTCGGTTTTACCAACCGCCATGGTTCGAATAAAGCCAGCCCATAGATCTTTACTTGCCTCCAATGCCACCAGCGCCACTGGTTTCATATTACTAGCCGAATAAGAGTCCCAACCAGATTCTAGCCGTGTGCTTTCTTGCCAAATTACATCACCACTGCTAAAGTCCAACACATCTTTCATGTCGTGGGTATGTTGCTCTGCACCTTCAGAGCAAAGATAGGCTTTTACCTGCCATATTTTTTCGTAGTTATCGGCAGGTAAACGGACTGTGTGTTCAGGGCTGAATGAATCTTGAAAAAGATGTACTGCTCTGCCAAACAAAAAATAATTATGATCAACTTCTACTTTTGCTGCATAGCCACCGCCACTCCACACTTGAATACGTTTTTGCTCAGCCATTGCAGCATTTACAAAGTGCTCAATGAAGCGCTTTTGACCTCGATAAGCTGCGTCAACACCACCTTGTCCACTCACATCGTCATAACGACGCATAAAATGATCTTGCTGTAAGTCAGCAGGTTCCTGTGATACGGCATTAAAACAATTTGGACCGGTAGGATCGGTACTCGAATTCACCACATTAAAACCTGCAATATCAACCCAACGCTCACCGACAATGGCTGCATAAATGTCGTCATACTTAGGCTGATAGCTACTGTTATTATTGGTTTTAGATTGGAGCCGCTGTACTTCGTCGTAGGCTGCTGACAGGTCAACTCGCTTTGCAAGACCATACTGCCAGTATTTTCGCGGATCATTTGGATCTATTTTAATTATATGCTCTTGGTCTAACAGCTCTAATGCTGCAGTCCGAGTAAGCCACTCATGACCCATCGTCATAACACCACCGCCACCCAATTGGGTAAATGCGCTTACTGACGTTGCACCTAACAATGCAATGCCAATACTCAATTTTTTTATGTTCATAATTTTCCTTGTAATTAGCTAGGTCTTTTCGTCTCACACCCTTAAGTAAATAAGAATCATTACCATAATAGAGTTAAAACTCTAAGGTTGCAACCATGTTAATGAAAGTTAATACTAATGAGAAGAGAATGAACTAACCCGCGCCAAGGTTTTTCGCTTAGGCTAAAATTCGCTAGGCGAAGAGGGCTACCTTAATTTCTCAATGGTCAAAACCTTTACGCCGCAAGCAGCGGGGAATTAAACCCGTAGAGATCAAAGCTAAAAGTGCCCTAATATGGCTAGCGTATTAGGGCTTTAAAGTAACAAAAATTATTGACAATTCGCGTTCGGAAAGTTACTCACATGCGTGACAATGTGTTCATCATAACTGTTATTTAAAATCGGTGTTGTGCCGTAATGACCAGCATTTTTGCCAATCGTAAAGCTTTGCGACGCATTCAAACCTGATTCAATAAACGCTTCAGCATCCGTTTTCGCATTGCCATAAGCACGTACTATCTTGATGCCATTGGCTTCAAGTTTATTAATTTGTTCTGTTTTGTACTCTGCAGTGCGAAATAAACTGGTTTCGTTACTGAGCGAAGTGCGTAAATAACCTTGCGGTAAGCCCATCCAAGACAGCCATTTACGTGTGCCTTTGCCATACCAGTAGACACGGGCAGTCAAATAAATTGGTTGATACCCTAAATCTAAATAACTGCGAACTAACGTGTAAGCTTCGTCTTTTGCATCAGCATAATCTATCCCTGTGTAGTCACCAATTTGCTCTGCATCAGACTCAGTTAATGTACCGTCTATATCGAATAATACCGCTTCAGTGTTCTGCTCCACGACTGTTAAAAAGCCTTCTGCACCAGTGCCATCTGCAGGTACTCCGGCATAAATACGATATTGTCCCATCGACATAGCAGGTAAAGATAAGGTCGCTTTACCATCACTATTAGTGGTTTCTGAAGCCAAATATTGCCAATCTGTGTCGTTTTGACCGCGGATATAAAATTTGACTGTTTCAAACTCTAAATCTTTATGTGCAACACTGCCATAATCAAACTTCGCCGTCATGGTGACCGGTTTGCCAACAGCCACAATTTCATCATGGATCATGTGATAGCTAGGTAACCAAGTAATAAAACGATTGAAACCATTTCGGTATTTGCCCGTTTCAAAACTTGGCGTATCAAATCGCAACTCCATAAATTCAGGTTGAGGACATTGTGGAAGCGAGAAAGCCGAAGAAGCGGCAAGCAAAAAAGGAGCTACAAGCCATTTATTATTGTTCATATTCTTTCCTTAAGTAAAAACATCAATTACGTAGAGTAGAATAAAAACTCAAAGTTACAAGTTTATTAAAATTAGTTTAAAAGCTTAATTAAATTAATGCTCAGTATAAAAAAGATCATCAACCCTTTGAATGCCCGTGCTTATCGAATAAGGAGGCCAAAATGAGAGAATGGCAAAGCCAAGCTCACGTAAAACATTATTGCAAATATCACATAGTATTTGTGCCTAAATACAGGAAAAAAGCAATTTATAGATCAATTAGAAGAGATATAGGTAAAATCTTAAGAGAATTATGTAGGCAGCAAGGAGTTGAATTGATCGAGGGTTATGCGATGAATGATCACATTCATATGTTACTGATGATCCCTCCTAAATATAGCGTTGCCAATACGGTTGGTTTTTTAAAAGGAAAATCAGCAATTCGAATATTCAGAGATTATTTGCAAGTTAAAAGGAATTTCATAGGACGACATTATTGGACTAGAGGGTACTGTGTAAGCACTGTCGGCTTAGATGAACAGATGATTCGAGAATATATTAGAAATCAAGAGAGCGAAGAAAAACGACAAGAGCAAATGCAATTGTCAGGGGTTTAATTTTATGCATGAAAAATGGTGATTAAGAAAGGATACTTTTCTCTGGTTATATACCCAAAACACTTGACGATGCATAATTTCAGAAAAAAATAAAAAGCCTTTAGCCAAGGCATTTATTGAAGATAAGGCACATTTTTATAATTTTCATCAGTTTTCATTATAAATAACAGAATATAAAATTTTTTATCAAAACAAACATACAAACAAGGAGTTATTGTGAACAGAATTACTGTTGAAAATAAAGAAAATGGTATCGCCGTTCTAACCATGAACAAGGGGCGAGTTAATACAATGGATCTAGATTTTATGGAGGAAATGTGTTTAGCGCTGGAAGACTTAGAATACAATAGCAACATAAGGGGTTTAATCATTACCAGTGCTCTGTCAGATTACTTTTCATTTGGCGCTGCTTTAAATGAATTTTATCAAGTTGACAAGGAGCGACTTAAAATCTTTATTCGTCGCAAACAAGAATTTAATTTACGCCTTTGGGGTTGCAGGTTAACCACTATCGCTTTAGTTAACGGGATAGCACAAAGAGAAGGCTTTGCATTAGCAATGGGTTGTGATTACCGAATTGGTACGTCACAAGATCTAAACTTAACATTAAACTATACATCGACGGGTTTATTAGCAGGTTCTGAGTTCAACCTGCTACAAAAAAAGCTTTCTTTTGAAACCCTTAGCCGATTAGAGTTTCCAGAGACATTAACCAACAACCTTGATTTTATCCAAACCGGCATACTGCATGAAATTAATACCACAGAGCCCATGCAGCGCGCATTTGATGTCATGAACCAGTTGTTAACACGACCTGATAATATTGTTGCCAAGCAAAAATTATCCATGATCCGTCCAGCTTTAAATACAATACAAGATACCAGATCAGAGGAGATTAGTGATACTGTTGCCCGTATTATGAAAACCAGTACACAAGCGCATTTAGAAACATATATACAAAAAATGCAAATATCTGGGGAATGTATTAAATAAATTACCATAAATAAAACTATAGAACCTTTTCAGCTGGCACTTTACAACTCTGAAGTGCCACATTCCACGTTAGAGGCATTATTCGGCGATTAATAGCCCTAAAGTCAATGTCAAATCAAGAGCAATGGCAATGGCAATGGCAAATATTATTTGAACATTTTACTCGGATTTAGGATCAATCATGCTTTATCAATAATTTAAAACCTTCATTGCTTGCGATGAAACCTAACTTTTCATAAAACCGTAATGCATCAGCTCTTTGTTTATTCGAGGTAAACTGGATCGGTTTACAATTTCTCAGTTTAACCTTAGCAATTGATCATTGAAATAATTTAACGCCTATATCTTGTCCTCTGTATACTTCAGCTACTCTTACCCCTGTGAGATACTTTTATAAAATTTTTCATCTGTTGCTTTAAGTTAGCTAATTTGATGAGTAATAAAGCTCACTATTACCTCTTGTGCAAAATTAAAAAAAGTATTATGAAGCACCCATTATTCTTAATCCATATTGCAGGAATTGTATTAACCACTATTAATGTTACATTACCTAAAGATGAATCAATCCCGTCTTCACCACAACAGCTAACAACGTTAAATTATAAGTAACCTTGCAAATATAAGCGACAACCACTGATGTAAATCATAAAGACCTGGATATTTTAATATATTCAAGTCCTTCCTACCATTGCAATTGACAATGATTAGCGTTACCATTATCAATTAAATCCCCCACTTCACTGTGCATTTTAAAATGCAATGAGTACAGGCATTAAGAACATATGAACACAAAAGTTAAATTGATATCCGCCATTATTGCGATAATTTTGCAACCAACAAGTGCATTTGCAGCAGATGATAAAACCGATAAGGATATCGAAGTATTAACAGTGATAGGTAAACATGCTCATTATAAAACTGATGAAGCACATGCTGCGATGCGTTCAAATGTATCATTATTAAATACCCCGCAAGCCGTAACCGTTATTCCAGTCGAAGTGATGGATGATCAATTAGTTGTCACCTTAGGCGAAGCATTAAAAAATGACGCCAGTGTTTCAATTGGTAGAGTGACAACCGACCGAGAGCGTTTCAGTTTACGTGGTTTCACGCTTGAAGAAAGTACCAATTTACTAAAAAATGGTCATCAGCACTTTTCTAAATATCGTTTACCTATGGCGCTAATAGATAATGTTGAGGTATTAAAAGGACCATCAAGCTTACTTTATGGACAATCGACACCTGGTGGATTAGTTAACTTAGTCACTAAAAAGCCCACTTATGATCCCTTTGCTGAACTTTCAGTTAAAGGTGATGAAAATGGTTCATTAAGAATGGGACTTGATGTTGGTGGTAGCGTTAATGAAAAGAAAACCATACGTTATCGCGCTATTGTCGAAAAGGAAGATAATAAAAACTGGCGAGAATACCAAGACGGCAGTGCACAAGAAAGTGACTTTCTTGTTGGCAGCTTGATGACCGATATTGATCTAAGTGAAGACTTAACTTTGTCATTCCATTTTGACAGCTCAGATGAAGTCGCAGGTCAAGACAGCGGTGCTTTGGTTGCTGCCAATGGTAATGTGATCGGCGGTGATAAGCTTATTTGGGATATGCCTTGGACAAAAATTGATGCCCAAAGTCAAAACTATGGTGCTGATATTAGTTACCAGTTGACTGATAACTGGCAAATCGATGCTGGCTACAACAATCAACATAACGAACGCGAACGTTGGGAAAGCAAGCCACAAACACAAGATGATTTTGATCCCGAAACTGGTATTTATGAAAATAAGCCTTATGACAAATTAGAAGATTGGAAGCAACAGGCATTTTATTTTGATTTTGTTGGTTCAGTTGAACTTGCCGGTATGTCTCATGACTTGTTGGCTGGTGGTAATTACTTAAAGCACGAATACAGCTCTTTAAAAGTGAAAGGTGATAAACAGCAAGCAAACCTTAAAGATGGTAATATTATTCTTCACCAAGCACTTGATTATGCCGATGCTAAAGCAAAAGATGAATCCTATAAGTATTATGGTATTTTCACGCAGGATTTGATCACCATGAATGACCAATGGCAAGCATTGCTAGGCATTCGTTTTGATAAACAAGAAAAAATAGATGCTGATAACTCTTCAATATTACCTAAATTTGGTTTGATTTATCATCCAAGCGAAAGTGCCTCTATTTATGCCAATTACAGTGAAAGCTTTGAACCTCAAGGTGACGTAACTAATGATGAAGATGCAAACTTCGGCCTTGAATTAGACCCAGTAAAAGGCATCATGGTTGAAGTTGGGGCTAAGTGGGAGTTATTTTCTGGCAAGTTACGATTTAATGCTGCCGCTTTTGATATCAAACGTAAAAATATCGTGCTTGAAGTTAACTTAGAAAATAATCCAGACTTTGAAATGATCACCACACAAGGTGGTATTCAGCGCCATAAAGGTATTGAACTAGGCGTTATTGGTGAAATTAATGAAGATGTATCATTGATCACTTCTGCCATGTATTTAGATGCAAAGTACGATGCTCATAATGAATACCAAGGTAATCACCCTGAAGATGTACCACAGTTAACCGCTTCTACTTGGCTTAAATACTCTATTTCAGAAGATGTAGCACTTAACTTTGGTGCATTTTATGAAGATGACCGTTATGCTGATGCTAAAAATAGTCTAGTAAAATCCGGTTACATCCGTTTTGATGCCGGACTAAGTTACGCCGTGCCATTAGCCGGTAATGATTTATTAGTACGACTAAACGTCGAAAACTTGTTTGACAAGGACTATCTAGCTGGTGGCGAAAATGGCGAAATCAATGTAGGGAAGCCAAGAACCGTAAAATTCGGTTTGGGTTATACATTTTAATATTTGATAAATCGTCATTTAAATAAGAGTGCTTATAGCTCATGCATCACAGTACTCTTTTAATTTTATTATTCTAATCATTAAGGCAGCAATAAACTTATTGCCACCTGTCAAATTTAGTTAAGCTCTGTCATTTAAAAGTATCCGAAAAATTTGAGCTACTACATCTTTACTACTACAAACTAGACATTTATTTTTACTACAATTAAACTTGCATTTACTTATCCGAAGGTGACTTTATGCCAAAACTGTTATTATTTTTTTTGTATTTAATAATCTTACTTTGTACAAGTCACTCAATAACTGCAAAACCCGATTTTTTCAAATTTAGACATTACACATTGTCAGAAGGGTTATCACAAGGGAGCGCAATTTCTTTAATACAAGACAAAGATGGCTTCATATGGATTGGCACACAAGATGGACTTAATAGATTTGATGGCTACCAATTTAAAGTTTTTCAAAATGAAAATAATAACCCACATTCATTAATATCTAATTATATTAAGGCTTTACATATTGATGAAACAGGAGGTTTATGGGTTGGAACAACTAAAGGCCTACATAAATTTAATAAGCATAATAATACTTTTTCGCAGTATAGACTCAGCTCGAATGATAGTAATATTAACCATCAATATATTAACGTCATTATAAATGCACCCAACAATAAACTTTGGATTGGTAGTAATAACGGACTTCATTTTTTAGAAATTGAAATTTCAGTCACATCTAAAAACCAACAAGTTATCATTCATTATAAAGATAACGGTGCTGGACTAACCAATACAAACATTGAGCAAGTATTTGAACCTTTTTATACTACCTTACGCAGTAATGGACATATAGGGCTTGGTATGCACGTAGCGTATAACCACGTTACACAAAGGCTAAATGGCAATATTGAAATTGATGAAAACCATACGACAGGCTTAGCCTACATAATAATGCTGCCTTTGGTTCATATAAAGGATGTATAAAAAGCTAATATTCCCTCGCCTATGGCTGAAAGTTTCACTCTACTTTTTTAAAAAGAAATTCTCACGTAAGTGAAGTGTGGCCTAAATCGTTATACCCAAACCACTTCAAGATGCAGGATTCAGTTGGAATTAGAAATGCTTTAGGCAAGGCATTGATTGAAGAACATGGTTATTCCCTTTTCAAAATCAATAACGCTGCATAAAATATTTATAAACCAACCTTACAGGGACTTCTGAGCAAATCATGCTCGTTGTTGCCTGCATGGATGTAGGTACTAGAGCAATGCAGGAGCATATTGCCGGTCCATCTTTTTTTAAGGGAGTAACCATTAATGCAAAGATGCGCCTAGATCATGAATTGCTCAGCAGTCCTGAACCTCACATCTTGAAGTGGCTTGGGTATATAAGTCACTTTACCAAAATACAGCCTTCTAACATAAAAATACCAATTTAACACAATGCTTATCACGCAATTTAACCAAACATCACTAAAATTTACCACACATCACAAATCCAAAAACAAAGCTTACAATCTACCCTAATATTCAACTCAACAGCAAAAAACATACAAATTACAAAACACATAAAACAACATACAAAGGAAAACATTATGAACACTTCAAGCAACGGCGAATTATTAGTAACTTCAATTTTAGGTGGTATGGTAACAGGCGTTTTAACATTTAACGGCATGGCATCGGCTGTAGCAGTAGGATCAGTAATAGCAGTAACAATAATTACAGCCACTTACGCATTAACGGGTAAATAATGACGTAATTATCTAAAATATAAAAATATGAGGTAAATAATTTGATAAAACTACATACCAAGTTACAACCCTGAAACACCGCTATTTAGCGGTGTTTTTGTATGTGTAAATAATTTTTCAGATAATATATAACAATACAAGTCGACACATTTAAACACCATTGTTAATGATGCTTTGTCTACGTGCATAATGTAGAAGCAATTAGCGGTAACTTATCATATCTCAATGCCTGCGCATGTAGCGCGACCTTTTATGTTTATAAAACTAACAAAGCTGAGCTTTTAGACAACCATAAATTAAGAATGAGATTTATCTAATTCATGAGAATCTATATCTTGACTCAATTTTTTACAATTGAAACTACTCAAGCTAATTTGAGTAGCAAGTAATGACAACAAACAATAACCCACAAAATAGTAAAAACCTTGCCCTACAGCAGACAATGTTTGACTTGATATTAATAATTCCATTTTAAAGCCAAAAACAACAATTTGCTGATTACTTGCTGTCTCAGCATGATTTGTTGATAAAACCGCTAAGAACACTGCAATAACAAACACATCAGCCATAGACCACTTTCCAATTTTACTTACAAAATCATAAATTTTGTATTCGAGTTGTGTATTACGTATAAAATAAGCAAAACTTACAGATAAAGATTTAATAATTGGAATACCGATAGAAAAAAGGGAAAGCAGTACAGTTACAACTATTCTATCATCTTGATATAGCTCTTGAATTGTTTGAATTAAAGACAACTTTTTATTCACCAAATCAGACGATAAACTCGTATTTGCCACATTAACTGCCATATCCATATTTAACGTAAACATAGGTAAAATGATACCTGGAATAAAAAGTAAAATTGCTGCAATATTAAGTACAAAGCCGATATGTTTTTTAATCATGGTTATAATTTTTTATGAGATGTTAGGCGGTATTATCAGCTAAAGCTGTGCATTACTGCAACTGATTATTCAGCCATATAAAAAACGTAATGGCTAAACGTTTATCTCTTTTATCACTACAAAAATAACTACTCGCACTATGAACCATATTACCTTTAAATAAAATTAGACGATTAAATTTATTTTCAATCCTGTGATCTAGATATCAAGAATCTGGTGATAAAGCTTGTGTATGTAAGACATCTACTTTAGCTAACTCTATTTTTTAAGCGCCCTAGGCACTCTAATATCTGGCCATAATTCATTTGTATAAGGGCTACCTAACTTCCATCATTTTTTATCTTTATTTAAACATCGGTTAGCAATTGAAATAGCATCTTTTTGGCTAAAAAATCATCTATAACCCAATGATTTTTATTAAACTCAGGCACTTCATACGTTAAGGTGGGACATTAGAAGGAGTTGCAATATCTAATAATGCTGCAGTTAATTTATCATGACGAATACAAAACACTCAAAAAAGTATATGTATTAAATGAAGCAGCTATTTCGATAAGATCAATTTTAGACCTATATATTTTTAAATTAAAACTCTCCACTTGTAGGCGAAATTTACCTACAGAGATGAATGTAAGCCCTGAAATACCGCTCTTTAGCGGTGTTTTTATATGTGTAAATAATGGCCATTTATACATACTTCGTTGGATTGCCATTTTACCGCCAATGCAGTATTCAAAAATTACTGGGGGTTAAAATCAGCGCGTCTAGCGTGTTTGACCAAGTCGATCATGTCTGTAATGACATTTACCCGGTGTTTCAAACACGCTTCAATCTAGCTCCACTACTATATTGATGACACCACGAACCGTATTCTTGACGCCAAACCAATTGAAAAACCGGTGCGCTATAGCGACAAGATGCGAACGCGTACAGGGGTGTATACTTCCGGCGTTATTGCCACAACCCAAAATGGTCAGGCTATCGTGTTATTTGAAACGAACATCGGCCATGCTGGTGAGTTTATCGATAGCATTTTACACAAGCGCGCTAAGGCATGTGATAAGCCAATTATCATGAGTGATGCATTAACCCGTAATCGCCCGTCACAATGCGAGTGGATAGTCTCCTTGTGTAATAGCCACACCAGACAACAATTTGTTCATGTTATCTCCCATTTCCCTGATGAGGTTGAGCATGTACTCAACCGCTATGAAGAAATCT
>NZ_NQMR01000167.1 GCF_002276045.1 Pseudoalteromonas sp. NBT06-2
GGTTAAAATGCGCTAGCCGTGAATCATAAGCTAGATGAAATGAAAAAAAACTTGACTATAAATGAGGGTGATTTATAATGCGTCTCGCTTGAAAGTACGTTTATATTTATGATACACCATTACGATGTCTTTAGTAGTACCTCGTCCTGTTTACATAAGTAATAGCAACATATTTCAGCTTTACTTGTCTTCATAAGAAGACTTAAATTACTCTTGAATAAATAGGAAGATATTATGTCTACTACAACTACTGGTACAGTAAAATGGTTTAACGAATCTAAAGGTTTTGGTTTTATCGAGCAAGAAAATGGTCCTGACGTTTTTGCACATTTCTCTGCAATCGTAAGCGATGGTTTTAAAACTCTTGCTGAAGGCCAACGTGTATCTTTCTCAGTAACTACTGGTCAGAAAGGTCCACAAGCTGAGAACATCCAAGCTATCTAATTTGCATTGCAAATTATTAGTTTTAATCTCTTTAGAGATTAGAAAAAGGCAAACGAAGGTTTGCCTTTTTTAATGCCTAAATTTTATTTGCTACTAATTCTTCATGATCAAAATCATCTACATTTATCGATTAATAATCGACCAATTTCAGCTTATTCTAATGCGTGAGTTTCATCAAGAGTTATAACTTGTAGTTCTAAACCCATTTTTGCTATTTTATCTAAAGCAATAAAAGGTGACTTTTCCCTTTGTAGGAACAAATTTTTTCAAAAATAGGTTCTACGGCTAAAATATCTTTCAGAACTTGTTCTTGCCTTCCTTAGAGGCTTTTTGGTTCATCTGTTAAATATAAATATAAATATAAATATAAATATTGTGCTAAACGATTTCTGGTATCACTTGGAACTTGAAGAATATGCGCAATAGCATGTTCTAATTTATCTGTCGACTTTTGACTGGGCGTCCCCATGGAAATAAAATAACTTTAGTAACGCTCTTAAAGGTGTAAATGGCATATTGTTTATGAGATCGGGTATCGCTCTTTGACACTGATATAAGTGATTTTGATAACTCCAATGCACAAAATCAAAATCCTTGCGATTGCGCCCTTCATCGTTGCAGCGTTTTAAGGTTACATTATCAAGATATAGATAACTTAATAAATAGTCTAATCTTGCGGAAATACGCTCTTTTCGTTTAAGAGAACCGCCAAATACACTCATACATATATCAGACCTTAATGCTAAAGAAGCACTGAATCGTGAAACGGTATTATAAAATATTTCAGTTTCATCTTTAAAGGGGGAAGTTGAAAATTTAGCTTCTGTTAAAGATAACCAAAAAGAGCAGTTTATTAAGCCGCTTTTATATTTAGCCCACCATATGGTGTTTGCATGGGTAGGCGGTAATCGCGCTATTTATGTTAGTGAAGGTGTGGAGATAACTAAATCCGCCTCTGGTTGGTAGCTTAAAGGTTATAATAGTGGTAGTTGTTTAGGATATCGCTGTGACGAGAAAAGTACAATTAACATTTCAAATTTTGAATATGTCATGGATACCGAGTCATATAAGATAACTGGAGATATTGTTTCTGCAGATAGAGAACTGATCCGTACTATACCCAAACCACTTCAAGATGCAGGATTCAGTTGGAATTAGAAATGCTTTAGGCAAGGCATTGATTGAAGAACATGGTTATTCCCTTTTCAAAATCAATAACGCTGCATAAAGTATTTATAAATCAACCTTACAGGGACTTCTGAGCAAATCATGCCGTTGTTGCCTGCATGGATGTAGGTACTAGAGCAATGCAGGAGCATATTGCCGGTCCATCTTTTTTTAAGGGAGTAACCATTAATGCAAAGATGCGCCTAGATCATGAATTGCTCAGCAGTCCTGAACCTCACATCTTGAAGTGGCTTGGGTATATAACAGTATCTACAATTAATGATACGTCTGTTGATCAAATGTCAATTGTAACAATTGAGTATGATGTATCTACTAATTGGTAAAAACAAATGATTATAGTATTTCGGAATCAGTTACTTTATCAAATACTTGGAAGTCGCCCTCTGTTACTGGCTGCTCTGATAAATCTTTATCAGTAACAATATCAGTAAATCAAGTTTGGGGAACTAGTAACGGCGGCTCAGAAAGTGAAAGAATTGTAGTGCAAGCAAAAACAAACATCCTTGCAAATACCAGCTTAAACGCAAAAGTTGATATATTTATCTTCTATATCTTATTCTTATGAGCTTTATGCTGATATCACATATGATGTATCAATAGATGGTTTTATGCGTTGGAGCGGCAATGGTTTATTAAGTCACCCAGATAATAGATCTAATGAGAATGCAAACTTTGTGATTGGTCTTTGGGCTGGTCAAGAAAAAAGTATTCCATATCAATGGGAGCATAGATATATCCCAGGTAAAAATAAAAAATGGGATTGGTTTTGGATGATAGATCAAACAAGTTTATCAACATGTAATATTGGTTAAGTAATGTTTTAGACTGCATTTTAGACCTAAGAAAACAATTTTAAGCGGTCATTTTTATGTGCAAAGCCAATTTGCTGGCAATATATATTTCGGCGATGAAAACCAGTTGCCAAGTAATATGAGTGTATTAAATGATGAGAATTCAAATACTGATGACTTTAAAAAAGAGCTTGAACACGCTGGGTTTAAAAGTGTAGTTGTTAAAATTGAAATGACTGATTTATACCGTGCTACTTAGAAATTCAGATTTCAGATCTTGGGTAGGATACGAGTACAAGGCATGATTTGTAATCCATGGTATTCCCTGATTATGAATCATAACGCTTTAATCGTTTTCAAACTCCCGTAAGCGGCCAATTGCGTTGTAATAAGATATTTGCTGGGAATGACTTAACGACACATCTTATGCCTCTCATTTAGCACGCTTTTCAACTTGCTGAAATCACGAATTTACATGTAGCATGGGTATATTAATCACTGGTCCTCAATTAAATGAGTAACCAGTGATACATTGATAAATTTAAAAATCTAGAATATTAATATTGCTATTAATGCTATTTTTTAAGCTTAATAAGTCATCTTGACTTTTAGTGGTTAAATAACAGACTTTCAAACCGTCATGTAAATAATGTTTAAACTGGTCGAAATTATTATGGTTCCTAAGTTCACGTTCAGCATCTCGGCGCACTAATTCAATAATATCTTGACCAATATCGGTATCATAAATTGCAATGTCTGATTTTTGCATATGTCGTAATGTGCCCATTGTCAGCTTATCAGGGTGGTCTGGGGTATTAATAATATATAGCTCAGCAGGAGATATGAAATTGTCTGTTTTAGCTATGAGAGTTTGAAATAACTCAGAAAGTTTGCTGGTATCTTCACTTTTGCTCGAAGAAAAAAAGCTTTCCCAAAAACTGCGCCTTTTAGAAACATTGTTTAGCTTATCTTTTATTTGTTGGCGTTTTGAACCTGCAAATGAGGCTATTTCACCAAGATTTTGTGGAATAAGTATTTCTAACTTTGCTCGCCAGTAACGTAATAATACAGGTGATTTACCTTCACTCGACATGGCAAAAGTCATTGGCGATCGGTCTACAATTGAAGGTGTAATAAAGTGACACAGGGCAGGGCTATCAACAACGTTGGCTAATACTTTAGCGTGTTTTGCATCTTCATTAATTTGTTGGTTGAGTTTGCTATTTTCAGTTGCCACAAATACTAATTGTTTGTCATTTAATAATGACTTGTTGTAAACACCTTCTATATAGGTGATTTTATTGTCTAGTGCTAATTGAGAAAGGCTTGTTGATAACTTTGGTGAAACCACTGTGACATTCGCTGGCGTTTTTAGCATGAGTTCAACTTTTCTTGTTGCTACTTCGCCGCCACCCACAACTAATACTTTTAATTGTTTACCATCTACAAAAATAGGGAAATATTGCACAAAAATTCCTTGGTAATTAAACTTACTTAGTACTGTATTTTGTTACATACATTGTATATACCTCTATGAAAGCATAACAGTTAAAATTGTCTTATATAAATATTATTCACTTAATAGGTACCTAAAACTAATAAAGGCATGAAGAAACATGCGTTTATTAGTTTATAGCTATTTAAATTAGTTTAAAACAGATAATAATCCATATTCGTTACCATACTCAAGCATTTGTTTAGTAAATTCAGTAGGGTATGAAATAGTTACATCTACAATTTTACCATCTTTATAAACCGCTTCTAATTTAGAGTTAATAAAGCCAGAGTAAGGGGCTAAGTCTAATTTTTCATAGCGGTTTAATACTTCTTGATGCAACACAGAGTCAACTTTAACAGCATAGTTTTCAATTAAAGCTTGGCCGGCTTCAAAATCACCCTCAGATTTAATACGCTGTAGTTCTCTTAATAACTGGCCAAAGATTGTTTGCAGCTTTTTGTAATCAATTACAACAAAATAAGTTTTACCATCGCGAGTGCGTTTTTCAATTACATTATCTTTGGCACCTTTTTAAAATGCCCACTTGGCAATTAACTGACGGTTACGCATATGTGCTTCTTCAATGCTCTCACCCAATTTTAGCAATTACTTTTGTTGTTTTATGATCTTTTATAGAGACAACAGATTCAAATGCACCACGGTAAGCTAGCGGATCGTCATATACTTCAATAAAGCCGTTTACTACATCGACATTTGAGTTAATGTCTTTCACCCAAGCAATGCTATATTCATCAAAGTCTTTTAAGTCACCGGTTCGATAGTATTTAGCTAATAATGTTAGGGCTTTTTTCTGTTGTGAATTTTCAGCAACATTCAATAAATTTCTTAAATTCTTCAGTATTTCTATTACCAGAATATTCGTTCATGATAGCTTCAATCGTATGACGAATTGTTAAATTGTATTTAAAGTTTTGGTCCCATGTCATATCTCGACCAGATAACGCTGCTTTATATAAATAAAATAAAAGCTCTTTAGTTTCTAGTGGCAGTTCTTCAAAACCGGGCACTTGGTAACGTAAAACACGAATATCCGCAAAACGGTCTGCAATCCATTGAAATTCATCAGATGAATTTTTATTTTCATCAGTTTTAGCGCCATGCTTCTTTTCATGAGAGTGTGAATGTTGTGTAACAGGTTTAGTGTTTTCTGTAGTTGGCTTTTTTTGTATTTGTTGTTCTGAGCAAGCAGTGAATGCTAATGCAAAACTTAATGCAGTTGCAATTTTAGAGACTTTCATTTTTATTGTTTCTAGATATGTGCGTTATATGATTTTTTAACACAAAAATCCTAACAGATATAAATATGAATAGGTAATTTTTATGGGGTTTTGCACAATTGAGAATATAAGCCCTTAGTAGAGGGATACGTTGCAATATCAATAATAAGTATAGGTGCCTAAACTGTTTCTTTCTTGGTCGGGACAAGCCGCTCTCGTATATTCCGGCCAGTGGAAAAATTATAAAATATAGCATATATACCCATAATATCTCAAAATACACGATTACAGCGAGAATTAAACAGGATTTAGGTAAGGCATTAATTGAAGATAATGATTGTTCCTTTATCAAAATTAATAACACAGCATAAACCCTGTTTAAACTCGCCTTGAATTGGGCTCGCTCAGATAGCTTTGAAACATGAATTTTGAAGTGACATGGTTATATAACAAACAAAACAATGCGCGTAAACGCAATCACAATGTAATCGCAATAACTTTTCATATGCTATTTTTTATTATTGAGATGTTTCCTGGACATGAAGCTATGACCAGTGCTTTGAAAAAGGAGTTTAAAGCACCGGTTATTTAATGTTTTTTAATTTTTAATGTAAAAATATATATTTAGATGTTATCTCGCATGACTTTTATAAATAAGTAGATAACAACTTTGGCCATAGAGTATTTGGCGACCGATATAATAAGATTCCTTTCAATAATATTTTCGATTTATATTACGAATTATACAACCTTGAATCAACTATTATTGAGATATTTATAAAGGTCTAATTTGAGTAATATCAAAGTAATAACTGTAAAAACAATGTAAACCCAATAACTTTATTTATATTAATCAATATGATTAAGTTGCTTCATAGGCAAAAGTAAACTGTACTTTAAAATGGATTTTAATGTACAGTTTTTTAAGGTATATTTATCGCTAGAATTGATGTTATCCGACATTCCATAGCATTTTTAGGAATACACATTCTAATAGATGTTGCACATACAATTAATGATAATAGTGTTCCTCTCTACCACATTGATAATTAATTGTTACTCCTGCCAATTGTTAATTCATGAATTGGTTATAGAAATTTAGCAATGTTGATACTGACTGGCGAAGCTTCATTAATGAACCAAAAAGATTTTTGGTTAGCTGCTTAGCTTATTGCTAATGAAATTCATAAAACTTTAATCTAATTAACTAATCTAAGTGTTTACTCTAATATCTACGGGGTATATTGTACCTTTATTGGGTTTTAATCCTTTATTTTTACTGAATAATAAATATACTTTGTTGACTTAATTAATATCAAAAAACCATTTTAAGGAAGAAATATGTTTGAGGAGTTTGTAGGTAGAGAAGTCCAAATCTCTACTGGCTTAGAGGGGGAGTTACGCGAGTTTGGCTACACACTTATCAGTTATGAAGGAACAGTTATACATTTAAAGGATGTTAATAATAACCCTCGCGTAATAAATACTGCTAATGTAAGTTTTTCGAGTATTGAACTCGAAATGTAATTTATTTTAAAGTTGAAAATATTACTTTAATCTCTACGGGTCTAATTTCTCGCCGCTTGCGGCACAAAGGGCTTTGAATTAAGAGTATTACTCTATGAAAACGAACTGATTTAGTTACAACCTGCTTTCCGCGGCTATAAATGAAACATGATTAATTAAAAATCATTTTAAGGTATATAACCTTTAGATGCCAATACCCATTTGTGTTTATTCATATCTAATAATTCTAATCGTTGTTTTCGAGGGCGGTTTTTTAATAAAACTGAGGTTATTTATGCTGTGGTGATAAGTGGTGAATTAAGATAGTGTCAAATCCTAATGTAACAGCATATTTTTTAGAGGTGGTACATGAAAATATAAATTTTTCATATACAGTGATGGGCTAATCGCACTATTCACATAAACAACCATCGACCCTAAAAGTTTACTCCTGTTCGCCAGTCTGTGTCATAAAAAATGTATGTTATTGACTTTATTTAAAAATCAGTACATTGAATTTATTCAAATTATCACTTTAATCTTCAATCATATAATCTTTATCAGCTAATTTTTTCAGCCATACACCAAGTTTTAAACCCTGCTTTGTAGCATGATTTTTGTAGTGTTTTTTACGGTCAAGTTCAGCTCTAAATTCACATCTAGCGCTTGCCATATTTTCTTGAGTTGGTCGCCCAACTTTGTTTTTTCATCTGTCATAGCGCGATTTTTTTGTACGTACATTAATTGTAGCAAGATAAGTTATGAATAAATCTAAAAAACTAACTGGTGTAGTAAGTGACTATATAGAAAATTTAATAGCAGATACGTTTGATGATCACCCAGATAATGAAGTGAGCTTAGAGCGCTTGCTTTGCAGTAAAGATGAAATTCAAGTTCGATGAGTCGTTACACGCAAACGAAGTGATTTTATTGATGATGACTGTGAAGATTTAACACGGTATTACGAAATAATTAAACCATGCAATGGAGCAAAGCTCTTAGCAGGTCAAAATTGACCTTTACACAAACAATAATGAATCAAACTATGGGAGTGAAATCGGTAATGGGGAAAAATTTATACGTGAAAATAGTTCTACAACATGAAGTTACAAGGCTTCAAAACAGTTAGATAAAGTGATTGGACCCATTAACCCTCATACCCACTAAATCTGAGATTCTAATTGGTGTGAGGGTATAAATTGCATGGTTAACTATTAATAATCGCTATAAACGAAGCGTTAGAAGTAATGAAGAAAATTAATGTTAATTATATTGAATGTTATTTGATTAGATGTCGGTCTCTTTTTTTGTACCTGATTTTTGTACCTGATTTTTGTACCTGATTTTTGTACGTATAAATAGTGCGTTTCTAAGTGGTAAGTTTCACTTTCTGAAGGGGTAATAATAAGCTACATACGTCATATAACCTGTTCTATTATTTCTAATTTATGTTTTTTAAATGGAGAATTTATGCCAACACTGACCAAACCATCAATATATTATCCTGAGTATATTGTTACGAATAATGATATTTTAAATTTTATTAAAAAATATCATTCTAATACATCTCACATGAACCAATTAGAGGAAATGATTTATAATACTACAATTGAAAAACGTCATCTTTTCTTTCCATTTGATCTTGTCATGAACTTAGGTTTATTTGAAGAAAGACAAGCTTTATATGAGGAAGTTGCGAGGAAGTATTCATTGTTAGTCGCGCAAAAAGCGTTGGATAACTCAGGGCTAACAAAAAAAGATATAACGATGATTATAACAACATCATGCACAGGGTTCATGATGCCATCCTTAACTGCACATTTAATAAATGGACTTGATTTACCTGAAAATACGATACAGCTTCCTATAGCACAAATGGGATGCGTTGGTGGGGCTTATGCTATTAATAGAGCATTTGAACATTGTCAACTTTCACCAACAAATAACGTTTTGATTGTCGCATTAGAAACGTCATCACTTTGTTTTCACCGTGAAGCAGGAAAATTACAAGATTTTATTTCTGATTCCATTTTTGGAGATGGAGCTGCTGGTGTTGTAATGAGAGGTGATGATGTGGGTGAGGGGCTTTCAGTTGTTAAGTCAAAAAGTATTTTTCTGAAAAATACAGAGTCATTTATCCAGTATAATATAACAAATAATGGTTTTTTATTTTCACTTGATAAACAAGTTATGTATTCAGTCGAAATGATAAGAAATCAAGTTAATGAATTTATACAATCGGAATTAAAGCATACTGATAATATTGATTTTTGCATCTCTCATACTGGAGGAAGACGTATTCTTGATGAAGTTCAACGCTGTTTAAATTTAAAACCTCACATATTAGAAAAAAGTAGGGAATCTTTAAAAATCGTTGGTAATACATCAAGTGTATCAGTGATTGATGTGTTATCCAGACATTTTGGGAATGTGAATCATAAAGATCAAGGCGTTTTAATAGCTTTCGGACCTGGATTTACATCAGAAGTTATGTTAGGGGAATGGCGAGTATAATAAGTAGGTTGATGAAAGATTTAAATTTCAGTGTAAAAAATAACAGAATGATTAGTCATGATCGATGGAATCAATATGATATTACTATTGAAATTGTTTTTTGTATGAATTGTAATAACGTATTTTTTGGTTATTTAAGATTAAATCCTTGAGTCAAATAGTATTGAACATAATTAATAAATCACGTTTTAAAAACAGGTTTAGGAGGCCACCCAGAGTAGTGACCTTTGTATTTTAGGCGTTACAGCAAGTTGGTGAATATATTGGATTTGATAGTGACTTGAGGAAAGTCACTATTTTACGCAACTAAAACCGAGCAAAATATGAGGGTGTGTAATACTGAAAACCTCTATTGCAAATAATTATCATTTAAATGTTGACTTAATGCTTATTCTAAATAATAATTATTCCTAACAAAGCGTTGAAGCTCAGACCAATGCTTTGCCATGCTAAGGAAGTACCCTGTAAACGTTAAACAGTACGTTAAACTGTATGAACATTAATAGCCCAGTAACTATCGCCCCCTTGGTATTGGGTCGTTGATGTTCAAATCTTTATTACTTGCTACATTGCTCATATCGGTGACGGTTGATATGAATGCTCCAAAAGCCCTCTTAGGGCTTTTTTTTTTGTTTGCCCAGCGAATCTGGCAAACCCGACAAGCTGAAAGAAATCTGATCACCCTGACTAAGGGGAAGATAATCCGAATGGCAAGGGCGTTATTGGCTAACGATAGGGTCTGAAGGAAGCCATAGGAAATTAGAGATACAAAACTAACCTTAACCTGTTTCGGCGGTTAGCAACACAGGACTTGATAGTTATATTGCTGATACCCAATTTAAAAGTCGAAATCCATTATTTAAAGTGATCGAAACATACCATACAGAAAAAAAGCGATGACTTAAAAGTAGTAAAGGTAAACCAAGTTAATTTACCAGTCAGGATTTTCATTATGATAAAAGGAAAAAAAGTTGTCGTTGCCCCGCAGGTAATGAAACGTGGTGTAGTGGTGATAGTCTAAAAAGTGCAGAGCGAATTTACACGCGATTTTTAGGTTATTTAAAAGACTGTAAAAGCAGTCTGCGTAATAACATGACTTTGCTCCCACGTGTCAGGATAGGTGTTACGCAGCTGACATCTATCTGGGTGTTGAGGTTGTAGCATTTTTCTAAAGTGTAAATTGACGGGTGAAATTTATGTGCTAAGCGTTCGTAAAAGTAATGTTTTAGTAGAATATTACCTCAAAATTAACGTAACAATGTGTTTTGAGGTTTAATTTTTAATAATTTTTGAGTCTGTTTTTTTAAATAGAAATTCTACAGGCTCGTTATGCGACTCGATAGAGTGAATCATTAACTTAAGGAAAGAAAAAATAAATGAGTGAGAAAATTACTTGGCCAACAGATATCGATGGGGATGTCTTACGATTGCTAGAGGAAAGAGGTTTTGATTTCAATTTGATGCATGAGATAGAGTTTATTATTGATTTTAAGGATTGGCCATTAAGTAAAGAACAACAAAATGAGGTTCTAGGGAAGTTGCCACAAGGAAGTTGCGTAGAAGCCGATGAAGAATTAATTGAAGAAGGTGACCCTTCTGGTTATGTATCATTTAAGGTTAAAAATACGGTAACCTACGATTTCATTACCTTCGAGATGAAAAGATTAAGCAGTCTTTTTGCTGACATGGATGGTTATTGTGATTCCTGGAGTGTGACTAGTGGATGTGGCGCATAACAAGAGACTATGGTGTCAATAGTTAATTTTAGACTTTTGGCGCTTCCCACAGACCTCATATTGTAGCATCGAATTTAAGATCACAGCTATCTTCCTGATACAGGCAATAAAGGCTACTTTTTTAGGTTTGCCAGCTGCGACTAATTTTTGGTAATGCGCTTTAAATACGGTATTTGATTGCAGAGTAGACATCATTGCTATGTATAAAACAGTTCTAACTTGGTATCTTTCACCTCGTATTTTTCAAACTCCTTTATAGCGACCACTTTCTCGATTCATAGGTGCAACACCTACTAATGCACTGGCTTGTTTGATACTAATGTAGCCAAACTAAGGTAGATTACTGATGATTGAAGCTGTGGCAATTTTACCAATGCTTTTGGTGTTTTTAGCTTGATAGTCGGGGCAGCTTTCAATAAGTTTAACGAGTTTATTTTCAATGTTTTTTATTTGATGTTTAAATAAAGTCAGTAAAGGTTTGATTGTCATAGTTAGGCTTTTTGCTAAAATCTGAAGACAGTTTTTCTCCATTGTTTGCATTACAAGTAGTTGGTTTATTCGAGCAACTAAATCACTCATGTCCTTCATAGTGTCAGGCTTTAAAGTTGATAGTTTAGGTTTTATTGCTTCTCCATAATGTGCAATTAATTAAACATTGATAAACCCCCAGCTCTGCTGAGGTGACTCGTACAGGTTTCACCGTGACAACGGTAAATATAATTTTTTCTCGAGTAAAAGTAAAGAGAAAACAACCTATGCGAGATTATAAAAGTTTGACCCATACAAGGTGGGATTGTAAATACCATATCGTTTTTATTCCGAAAAAACGGCAAAAGCTAATATGCGATGCGATAAGAAAACATTTAGGTGAAAATTTTCATGAATTATAAAAATGTAAAGGTGTCGTTATAGCTGACATTTCGCACCCCATAAAAGTTATTTTTTTATACTATTTCAGTACAAAATGCGCGATATGTATATTTAATAGACAGCACTATTGGAAATCTAAGTCTATTTTAATCAAAATTCACTCAGAATTTAAAATATCGACTTTGGGTGCGGAATGTCTGTTATAGAGGAAGGACACTTAATGAAAGATCATGTTCATATGTGTATCAGTATTCCTCCAAAGTTTTCAGTTTCAACAATAGTTGGTTACATTAAAGGTAAAGTGCGATTTCGATAGCAAAAAACTTTAAGGGTAAGCAACGACACTTCAATGGTGAAAATTCTTGGGCTTGAGGGTGTTTTGTTTCAACCGTAGGTTTGGATGAAAATATGGTAATTGAGTATATTAGAAGCCAAGAAAAAGTTGATGAACAGCGAGATCATCTGAAATTTGGGGTTTAATACGCCTTGGGCGTTAACTTTAGCCCTTAGAGGGTGTAATCAAGTAAGCCTCCAGCTCTGCCGGCGGTAATTTAACTTTGCTGAGGTTTTCTGTGTATTTAGTGCGTCAGTTGTAATGATGCTGTCTATAATATCTAAATTTTCGAGCAACGCAGGAAGTACTGTTATTTCATTAGATTTTTCATCTACTTTAACTTGCCATAAGTGCATATTATCATGTGTTCATACGCTAACCATGTAGATAGCTGATTTATTGCTAGATATGTCGTGTGAACGTCTAAGCCATTAACCATCAATAGCGATCACATCTCCGGTAACATTCTTAACGATCTCTTTGATCCAGTTGGAAAAACAAATTTGAAGCTGCTCAGGGTCAATTAAGGAAAAGGCGCGTCCAAACGTATCATGTGATGGGATCCCATGCTCAAGTGATAAATATTGATCAAACCAGTTTCGTTTCATTTTTTCAAATGTTTCAATGGCAACCCAGCTATCGCAACCACAGATAACAGCACAGAGCGTAATAAAAAACATGTCATCCAATTTATGTAATTGCTTCCTTTGTATGCGTGGTTCGGTAATGACTTTGAAATGTTCGATAAGTGTAGGTTTCCGTTTGGTCATCTTACTTTACTTAAAGCGAAGAAATAGATTAAATTAGGGATGTTGTGTCAAGTTACTTTTAATGCAATCGCCCTAGCTATCGCACACTTTGACTTGCCGTTAAAAAATAAAACATTTATAATCAATAGTATATGAGTTTATGTACCGATATAATAGAAGCATATAAATTACAAAGTATGTAAGCCGTTTATATAAATGTTATGTAACTGCAATTTATTTATTAAAAGACACTTTAGGTTGATCTACATTGAAAAATGTTTAGATGGTCTAAGTGGTCTCAACGTAAGGAAAACTACCATCAGCAACTTTAAAACGATTTGCAAAAACTATGAAGGAAGCTTCAAAAAATTCCAACAAGGAAAAGGGCTAGCTTTGCATTGGAGAACTTTGAGCCCAGAATCACAGAGTGGTGTTTGCTCTGGCCTTAGTGCTTCTTTTCTTGGTCTGCACAAAATAGAAGGAAAAATTAATCCTTCAGGTGACACTGATCGCTTCTTGATGAAGTATTCAGAGCGTTTAGCGCAGTATGGCACTATGAATCCTCGAGGAAATATTCGAACGTTCGATTCGGCGATGAATTCGATTTCAGTAGGCAGGTCGTCCGCAATCATAAATTGTACGACCGCAACCTTGCCTAAACTTGCACTGAAAAGTCCTTCCTCGCGTACGTTCATTGCAACGAAAGGGCATGCCTGTGCAGCAGTGACCGATAAATCAAAAGGTTTGTACGTATTTTTTGACCCAAACTTTGGTTACGCTAAATTACCCAGTAGTGTCAATTTTTCACTATTCGTTAAAGATTTTTTTAACACAGGAACATATTCCTCACCCTTTTCGCTCATATGGACCAAATAAATTATAGACATATTGCCTCAAAATTCACGTAGTAATGCGTTTTGAAGCTTAATTTTTAATATTTTTTGAGTCTGTTTTTTCTAAAAGATAAATTTTACAGGCTTGTTATGTAACTAAAGAGGAGAAATTGTGAATACTATTGAAATTAATAGCTTTAATGTTACAGGCTTGGTTGTACGAACAACCAACGCTGAAGAAATGAACCCTTCAACTGCAAAAATTGGAGTACTGTGGGAAAGGTTTTATAAAAATGTTTCTTCAAAGTTAAATGAAAACTCTCAAGTGTATGGCCTATATACTAACTACGAATCTGACGCAACAGGTGCGTTTGATGTGGTTGCATGCTCAGATACATTATCACCCGAATCACTAGAAAACTCTGCTAACTTTCAAATATCTTCAGGCAAGTACTTAAAGTTTTCATGCAAAGGGGAAATGCCGCAAGCTGTTATCAAACTGTGGGGCGAGATATGGAAATACTTTAATTCAAATAACTGTCCTCATGCGCGTGCTTACACAACGGACTTTGAGTATTATAAAAACAATGATGAAATTGAAATATCAATTGCAATTAAATAGTTACATAACAAGTTTGTCAACGTTCGCCCTTCGGGCAGGACAGCCTTAAGTGTGGCTTCGCCACAAGGCTGTCTGTTATAAAGGCGTTGAGGCTGTAGAGTGTAAATTAACGAATGAAATTTATGTGCTGAGAACCCTTAAAAGTAATATTTTAGTCTAATATAGCCTCAGGTTACAGTAGTTCTGAAAAAGAATACCCTGTTTTATATATATTAGACGGTCAAATGCACTTTCCTCCTGCTGTGGCAATTAGTGAGCTTGCGGCGAGATAGCGT
>NZ_NQMR01000168.1 GCF_002276045.1 Pseudoalteromonas sp. NBT06-2
CTGCTTTTTGAGAAGTTACCAATAAGGAAGGTAACGACCTGTTCTATCAGTGGTTTTATTTACGTACTCATCACTGATATATTTATGATCTTGGCCGTCAATATTTGTCTCATATCCAAAATATGCACCTGTATATTCAGGAAATTCTTTCAAGACCCTATTTGCAAATTCACTCGATATTGTACGTTTACCAAACATATCAATTTCTTGCGCTAAAACCATCATTTTAGCTGTTCTAACGGCATTAGCATTTCGACGTTCGATTTCAAGGGCGACGACTCTCGCAGCTTGCTTCAAAGAGAACTCAGCCTGCTCTCTTGCTGATGAAAATGATGAGTTTGCAATTACAGTAACAATAGCCACAATAATTATGATTGTAGGGAGAGTAAGGTAAAGAATAATCTTACCTTTTAGGCTATTTATAAATAAGATTTTTCTAATTGGCATAATTATTAATAATTTTAATCAAATAGTTAACATAAAGATTAGTATATGAATTACAATTTCTCAAAACAGTATGAAATTATTAAAATTCACTTTTAAGTTAACGGGATATTAAAAAAGGAATTCAGATAAATTATGTGGATAAAACAACAACAGCTAGAAGGTGACTTTGTTATTTTAGAGCCCCTTAATGAGCGGCATATTGATGGTCTTGCCCTGGCTGTGCAAGATGGTGAGGCTTGGAAAATATGGTTTGCTAATGTACCGCATTTTGATGATATTACTGATTATGTTGTAACTGCAATGAAGAATGCGCGAGCGGGAAATATTGCTTATGCAGTTAGATGTAAAACAACAAATAAAATAGTAGGCACTACCAGATATTATAATGTTGATAGTCAAAATAAAAGAGCAATGCTTGGTTATACTTGGTACTGTAATTCAGTTTGTAGAACGGCAATAAATACCGAATGTAAATATTTATTATTAAAAAATTTATTTGAAATTTATCAGGCTAATGCTGTTGAATTTAGAACACATTTTTTCAATCAAGCATCTAAAAATGCAATTGAAAGATTAGGCGCAAAACAAGATGGAATCTTACGTAATCATCAAATAATGAAAGACGGCTCGTTAAGAGACACAGTTGTTTATTCAATAATTGCTTCTGAATGGCTTGCGGTTAAATGTAATTTACAGGATAAATTGAAAAGATAATCATCACATTGAAAGGTGTTTTTTTAGTTTGTATTGATAAATCATTTAATCTTTAGCTTTTATCGGTGTGCAGAAAAATAGGTTTATTTATCTAGAGCACCGATTAGTTTAAAATATGAACACCAGAATGGTCTAAAAATCACACAGGCAAGGCGCATTAGTGAATGGAATAGTGAGCTATTTCGAGCTGATACAACGTAGTATGTGTGATTTTTGGCCATACTTTAAACTGATCGGTGCTCTAGGGGCTGCTGATCTTTCGAGATTACTTTTGCAGCGAATTGTTGGGTATTTATACAAGGCAGAGGCTTTGTCATGTGGTTGTTCCACATAAAAAGGCGATAACGCAGTAAAAATACCCAACAAA
>NZ_NQMR01000169.1 GCF_002276045.1 Pseudoalteromonas sp. NBT06-2
TATGTGTGATTTTTGGCCATACTTTAAACTGATCGGTGCTCTAGGGGCTGCTGATCTTTCGAGATTACTTTTGCAGCGAATTGTTGGGTATTTATACAAGGCAGAGGCTTTGTCATGTGGTTGTTCCACATAAAAAGGCGATAACGCAGTAAAAATACCCAACAAACGCTGTCCGAAGGATTCGGCTAAAAGCATTTTATTCTTTGTTGAGTCGTATTTACTTAGAATGACTAGGCGACACACTACTCGCCGCGACTAAAATGCTTTTATCTCGAACAAAATTTAACCCTGAAAGATCAACAGCCCCTAATGTTGTGACATTCTTCTAATATTAATGACATTTAAATAAATCATGATGTTCATATCAAATCGTAAAATAAATAATTCGCAAAATTTAAAAAATTCTACTAAATTTAAATTATACAGTTGACACCGGTGTCATAAACGTGAGTTAATAATGACACCGGTGTCAGGTTGTGATTGTGAGAGACATAATTTATACCGTACCTTTGAACGGGTAATTACTGTGCTTGATATCAATTTTATACGTGGAGTCGTATAAGTTGATATCGAGCCTTTTCTCTTAAATTTCTCACTATTTTTCTCGAAACTTTAATACCCAAAGAGAAGAGAATCGAATTTTTAAAAGAGTAAATATATGCTTCACCGTCGAATTAAAGAAGTAACTGAACGCGTAGTTAACGCAAGTAAAGTAACTAGAACAGCATATCTTGAACGTATGTCTCATGCAAAAACTCAAACAAGAGTAAGAACAGGCTTAGGGTGTGGTAATTTAGCCCACGTAATGGCAGCTTGTAGTCCAGGCGAAAAAGATTTATTAAAAGACGATGTACAACCCAATTTAGCAATTATCAATTCTTACAATGATATGCTTTCAGCACATGTGCCGTATAAAGATTATCCAGATTTAATCAAATCAGTAGCAAATAAATATAATGCAACTGTGCAAGTTGCCGGTGGTGTACCTGCAATGTGTGATGGTGTAACTCAGGGCCGTGACGGTATGGAGTTATCTCTCTTTTCTCGTGATGTTATTGCGATGTCTACAGCAATTTCATTATCACATGATGTATTTGATGGCGTATTTTGTTTGGGTGTATGTGACAAAATTGTACCAGGTCTATTAATTGGTGCTTTATCATTTGGTCATTTACCTGTGATTTTTATGCCCGCAGGTCCTATGGCTTCAGGTTTAGCGAATAAAGAAAAAGCACGTGTTCGTCAACAGTTTGCACAAGGTAAAATTGGACGTGAAGAATTATTAGAAGCAGAAAGTGCTTCATACCACAGTGCTGGTACTTGTACTTTTTTTGGAACAGCAAATAGTAACCAAATGCTAATGGAAATAATGGGACTGCACTTACCTGGTAGCTCATTTATTAATCCTTACACAGAATTAAGAGATGGCTTAACAGCCAATGCAACTGAGACTATGTTGCAACAACTTATAGAAACGAAAGATGCAAACAGTTTATCTGATGTTGTGAGCGAAAAAACGATTATAAATGGTTTAGTTGGCTTATTAGCAACAGGTGGTTCTACTAACCATGCGATTCATTTAGTTGCTATCGCAAAAGCGGCTGGTATTGAACTGACTTGGAAAGATATGGCTGACTTATCAGAAGTTGTGCCTTTACTTACTCGTATTTACCCAAATGGACATGCTGATGTTAATCATTTTCAAGCAGCAGGCGGTATGGGCTTTTTAATTAGAGAATTATTAAGTGCAGGAATGTTACATGAAAATGTTAAAACAATTGTTGGTGATAGCTTGAATGACTACGCAAAAGAGCCGCGTATAGTAAATAATGCAAATGTGATCATTACTGATTCTACTGGCCCTGTAAAAATAGACTGGGTAGATTGTGTAGAAAAATCTTTAGATGAAGAAGTACTTAGGCCTTATACCGATGCATTTAGCCCTCAAGGGGGATTGCAATTATTAAAAGGTAATTTAGGTGATTCCGTTATTAAAGTATCTGCAGTAGCTGCAGAGCATCAAGTAGTAACAGCACCTGCAAAAGTATTTAATTCGCAAGTTGGTTTACAGCAAGCATTTTCAAATGGTGAATTAGAAACAGACTTTATCGCAGTGATTAAAGAACAGGGACCTAAAGCTAAAGGCATGCCTGAGCTTCATAAGTTAACGCCTATAATGGCATCACAGCAAGATAAAGGCTTTAAAGTTGCTATTGTAACTGATGGCCGTATGTCAGGCGCATCAGGTAAAGTACCAGCTGCAATTCATTTAGCACCAGAAGCAATTGAAGGCGGCATGATAGCTAAAATCCGTGAAGGGGACATTATTTCATTAAATGCACCGAATGGAGAGTTGGTATTACATGTTTCAGATGAAGAATTAGCTAATAGAGAACACGAGATATCAGAGCAAACGTTGACATTTGGTACTGGTAGAGAATTATTTGAAGGCTTACGCCAAACAGTAAGTAGTGCGGATTTAGGTGCCAGTGCATTTGGTTCTATTTACCCATAAACAGGAAAATAACAAGAATGACTATTGAAAAAATATTAACAGCAGCACCCGTAGTTCCTGTAGTTGTAATCGAAAATTTAGAAGACGCAGTGCCATTGGCACAAGCGCTTTATAACGGTGGCCTTAAAACATTAGAGATCACATTAAGAACAGCTATTGCTGCTGAAGCTGTAAAGCTGATTAAGCAAGCGGTTCCAGATGCCTTTGTTGGTACGGGTACTGTTATCAATAAAGAAACTTTTAATGCATCAGTGGAAGCCGGCGCTGACTTTATGGTTAGTCCGGGTGTAAATGCTGAACTATTAGAATTAGCTAAAGAAACAGATATCCCATTTTTAGCTGGTGCTGCAACACCCAGTGAAGTAATGAACTTAGCAGCACATGGATTCAAATATCTTAAATTTTTTCCAGCAGTAGCTGCGGGTGGTGTGCCTATGCTTAAATCAATTGCAGGGCCACTGCCACAAATTAAATTTTGTCCAACAGGTGGAATCAACTTAGCAAGCGCATCAGAGTTTTTAGAACTTGATAATGTCGTGTGCGTTGGTGGTACTTGGATGCTTGATAAGCAATTAATTAAAGATAAAAACTGGATTGAGATTGAAGAATTAGCACGTCAAGCAAGTAAATTATAGTTTTTAAGGGGAATAAAAAATGATTAAAATAGCAATTAACGGTTATGGTCGAATTGGTCGCAATGTATTACGTGCCCTTTACGAATCAGACCGTAGTGAAGAAATTAAAATTGTCGCGATTAATGATTTAGCACCAGCAAATGTAAACACGCATTTAACACAATTTGACTCTGTTCATGGTCGTTTTAATCAAAAAGTAAAACTTGATGGTACAACGTTGATTGTTGCTGAAGATAAAATAATCCTTACACAAGAACGAGATCCAGAAAATTTACCTTGGAAAGAGCTAGAAATTGATATTGTTTTAGAATGTACAGGTTTATTCACAAGTCGTGATGCAGCTGAAAAACATATTAAAGCAGGTGCAAAGCGTGTAATTATTTCTGCACCAGGTTCTGATTTAGATGCAACCGTTGTTCATGGTGTGAATAGTGAAGTATTAACATCAGATAGCATTATAATCTCAAATGCATCTTGTACAACTAACTGTTTAGCGCCAGTAGCTAAAGCATTAAATGATAAAATTGGTATTGAGCAAGGTAGCATGACAACAATTCATGCTTACACTAACGATCAAAGCTTATCTGATGTTTATCACCCTGATTTATACCGTGCTCGTAGTGCAACACAGTCTATGATCCCAACTAAAACAGGTGCTGCAAAAGCTGTTGGTTTAGTATTACCTGAACTTGCTGGTAAATTAGATGGTATGGCTGTACGTGTACCAACTATTAATGTATCTGTTGTTGATTTAACTTTAATCGTATCTCGTGATACTTCAATTGTAGAAGTAAACGAAGCAATTAAAACTGCATCTGAAGGTGCAATGGCAGGCGTGCTTGAGTACAACGAGTTACCACTTGTATCTATTGATTTTAATCATAATCCAGCTTCTTCAATTTTCGATGCAACGCAAACAAAAGTTGATGGTAAATTAGTTAAAGTAATGGCTTGGTACGATAACGAATGGGGTTTTTCAAATCGTATGCTAGATCAAGTAGCAACACTGGCTAAATTTATTAATTAAAAAATTACTGCGCTTTATCCAAAGTTACAAAGGTCAACAAGTGTTGGCCTTTATTAATGAGTAAAACCAAAAAAGGGGTCGGAGTACATTAATTATTGTATTTGCGAATTTTCTCATAAATTATAATTTATTATTTTATAAATTACTTTGTAATTAGTTGCTTAAATTTATATTTAAAGAATAGATAGTTGAGTAAGTTAATAATTTAAATTCTATTAACTCCGACCCCTTTATTTTTTATTATTGAAGTTCTTGCGCAACTTCTGATATCTGTTGTCTTAACCAAATATGACTTGCGTCTCTATGGAGTAATGGACTCCAAATCATATCAAGTTCAAATGGCGCTATTGGGAAAGGAGCATCCAAAATCTTGATATCTGCGCTGTTTTGATAAATCTTAGCCACTTTTGATGGTAAGGTAGCGATTAAATTTTGCTCTTTGGCTAAATGAATTGCGACATGATAATTACGTGTAAAAGAGGCTATATTACGTTGTTTGCCAAATTTAGCTAAGGCTTCATCAACCCAGCCTAGCTTTTGTATATCGGCAGGATCCATGCCAACACCAACACCAAAACCTGTTTTGCTAACCCAAATATGTCTGGCTTTTAAATATGAATCTAAACTGAAATTTTCTATTACGGGGTTGTTAGAGTTTACTAAACAAGAGAAACTGTCTTTCCAAATTCTTTTTTGATGAAAGGATTGTGGTAGGTTATCAAAGCGATTGATTGCCATATCAACTTTGCCATTTTCTACATCGTGGAATGTAACATCACTCGGTGTTACGATATCTAATGTTGTATCAGGAGCATGTAATTGAAGTTTATTAAGCAGTTTAGGTGCTAATGTACTTGCAGCATAATCACTTGCCATGATACGAAATACACGTCGACTTTTACTTGGTTCAAAGTCTCGATTGGGTTGTAATGTTTCTTCTAATGTAAGTAAAACCCCTCGGATCACGGGTTGAAGCTCTTTGGCTCTTTCTGTCGGCACCATACCATCACTGGTTCTGACTAGAATAGGGTCGTTAAGTAAGTTCCTTAATCGCTTTAAACCATTGCTCATTGCCGGTTGTGTAATGCTGAGCTGATTGGCTGCGCGTGTAACATTACACTCTCTCAATAATGTATCAAGGTATACTAATAAATTGAGATCTATTTTATTGATATTCATTAAATAATTGCCGAGGTTAATTTAAATTAATTATATGAATGATACTAACGGTTAATAACGTAAACTGCTAGTATTATAAAAATACAAAACGTTGTTTTGTCGGATAAGGATAAATATTTTTAAATTGTCCTTCTTTTATTTTTTGTTGCGCATTTATCCAGTAATTAACATCTAATAGTTCAGGATGTTGGGACTCAAGAGATTGTTTAACTTCAGGGTTAGTCGTTACAAATGTGGTGAGTTGTTCAGGAAATACATCTTGTGGTGCAACAGATAAGCTTATATCGTTGAGTAAGTAGTCATGATAATTATCAGACTTAGGAAAGGCACGAAAGTTCATATCGGTCAAATATTGTACTTCATCATAATCATAAAAAACGACGCGGTTATGATCTGTTAATCCAAAGTTTTTTAATAACATATCACCAGGAAAAATATTGACACTTATCATATCTTTTAAAGCTTTACCGTAATCATTCATTACACGGTTAATTGAATCCTTAGGTGCATCAGCTAAATATAAGTTTAGTGGGATCATACGTCGCTCAATATACATATGTTTAATAATCACCAAATCTTTATCAAACTCTAATGATGAACCGATAGTGTTTTTTAGCTCAGTTAATAGTTGAGGGTTAAATTGATTTATCGGTAATGCAACATCAGAGTATTCAATTGTATCAGCCATACGACCAACCCTATCGTGCTGTTTTACGAGTTGATATCTTTGTAATACGGTTTTTTTACCAAAGGGCTTTCCTTCGCCAAATTTATCTCTGATCACTTTAAATACATAAGGAAAAGAAGGTAATGTGAACACCATCATCACCATACCTCTTGTTCCCGCAGCGACACAAAATTTATCTTTTGTTGTTTTTAAATGCTGATGCAGTTCTCGATAAAACTGTGTCTTTCCTTGTTTATGAAAACCTATCGCATTGTATAGCTCGGCAGACGTTTTATTTGGCATTAATTGATTTAAAAATTTAACAAGCGCTGAAGGTGCTGACGTTTCAACCATAAAATAAGCACGAGCAAAACCAAATATAACACGCATTTGATCAGAGTCAGTTAATAAGGCATCTAAAAATAAACCTTTTCCTTTGTCATGTAATACAGGGATGATAAAAGGTTGAATGCCACTTTTTGATACTACTCGACCTATAATATAAGCAGCTTTATTTCGATAAAAAGGTTGTTTTAGAATATCAAATCGCATTTGATATGCTTTATGGTGAGTGTTAGATGATTGTTTTAAAAAGGCTTTAACTAGTAAATTGATATCTCGAGATAAATTTATAAAAGGTACTTTAAAATCAAACTGCTTAATAATGTCTTTAATTGTGGGTTTCAAACTTTTAATAACAGGGAAGTAGCTTTGATATTCGGATTCAATAGGTACCGGAATATTCTCTTTAATTGTCGTTTCAACAAAAATGAAATTATTATTAAAATAACTGCGATGAAATAAACGGCAAAAAACAGAATTATAAAATGATTCAGCAAGTTCAGCTTGCGGATGAAATTGAAGGTATTCTTGGTAAGTAGCACGTACTTTTAACCAAAGCTTATCATCAAGCCCTATATGCAAGTTTTGTTTCAATTTTGAAATTGTTTCATTAACACGTTTATCATAAAAGCTAATTCGGTCACTATTTGCTTGATGACTATCTTGCCAATTAGCTTCAGAAAATGCTTTATGGGCTTTTCGGGTAACGGCTTTAAATAATGAAAAGTGATTATTGAAGCCCTTTAATATGTATTCAGCAATTTGGAATTCACAATTCATTATTCACCCTTTGGAGTTTATGCTCTAAATAACCATAACCTATTTTAATAACATAAACCATACTGAAATATAATCAGGTAAATGCCGATTAGCGGCTGCATATTCTTTGAATCCACCATAACTGCCAGACAAATAATCTAATTGATATAGGTTATTTTCAAATGCACCACCTGTATCCGCCAAAATAGCCATTTTGTATTCACTATGACTTTTATAATCAAATTGAGTAAATAATAAATGCCCCAAACCAAGTTTATAGATATCACCCGCAAAAGTGACTTCAGGGATAACGGTCACTTTGTTATTGGCATCTTTACCATAGCCAAGAATGCCCTGAACTTGCTTAAAATACCAATATCGGTTCTGTTCATAAGGTTTTATTTTTCGATCATAACCCATGCCATTATTTCTATGCACATTAAATACTTTTTTTTCACCGTTAACATCGGCTACCACAGTACCTTGCATTAATGATGACTCTAAATCTTTTCTAGATAAGAATATTAAAGGTTCAGCTTGTTTGGGAGAGTCTAAAACACCTTTTAATATTTCTTGTTTGGTATATTTATAGCGCGTTAAAGTTGTATTTTCTTGCGCTTGCTCTAAAGTTAAATTACTTTCATCAAGTGGTAATTTGTATAGTGCATAGGGGTGTTTTTTTGATTTATTTAAACGTGCTTTAGCTTGATGAATATAATATTTTGTCATCAATATTTTATCTTTAGGTAAGTTTATTAATAACTTTTTATTTTGAGACAATTTTTGTGCGTGTAAAGTATCGGGTTTCCAATTTATAAATTTAAAGTTTCTTTGAATAAAGTCTGGATTTAATAGTCGTTCAGGGCGATTAGCTGCTAGGTCTTCTTTATGAACTTTACATATAAATGATAATGATTGTTTAATTTTAGCAGAAGTAATGCCCATTTTAGTCAGTACGTTGCTATGGATCACTTTTGGGTCGTATATGTTACCTTTATTAAGATAGTTTTTCGTTGAATTAGCGACTTTACAGAGTTTATCAATATTAGTATTTATAGGGTGATTGAACTGGATTTTCTGCTCGGTAAAAGAAAAGGAATAAACATTTAAACTGGTACAAAATAGTAATGTAAGTATTAAATTTAAAAAGACATGCTTGGTTTTAAAATAGAATTTGTTTCGTTTGTTGTTAAAAAAAGACATTAAGTAATTTTGCTTACAATCATGGCACAGTATATACATTTTAAATTGCTAAAATATTAAGGCAATATATATTCAATTTATAGCTGAGTTTATTTCTTCTTTTGAAACTTTTTAAGCTCTTTAGTTAAATGGCTTAAATTTTTCTCTTCCACTTTTACAAGTTTATTGTATTTTTTATTTATTTTTTTTAATGCTAGCTCTACTTGTTTTTTTGTTATGATTTTGTCTTGTTTAGACATCATACGTTCTAACTTTTGTTCTTCATGTACTTGTTTTTTTGCCTGGGTTCGTTTTAAAACTCGTACTTTATTTTGACTTGAAGATAATTTTGACTCGACAATCTGTAAGCGTTGTTGATATTGAATTTTATTTAAGCTTTTTATATCAGTGTTGGTATTGCGTATTTTTCTAGGAGTAAATGTAGAAATCTTCTTAAGTTTAGCATCTTTAGAGCAAGGAAGTTGACTGAAAATAACCCCTTTATCTGTTTCACATTGATAAAAATTAGTTGAAGTTGTATTGGCTAATACAGTATATGGCGTATATAAAGCAAAAAGAATAAACCGATAATGTTTATATCTACATATAACTTGTCCCATACATACTCCAGATTTATTTTATGTTTAATTACCTATAAAACGTTTCAACCTTTTTATGCTTTCTACCAAAAATGGCACATCAAAGTTATTATCAAGTAAGAACCCTTGAGCCGCAGATATATTCTTATATGAACCATCAGCTTCGATCAAGGTTATTTTATCTTTTTTGTAGGCTATAAATACACCTTGTGTATAATTTATGCCTGTTCCGTTATGTTTATGATAAATATTTCTACCAATTAATGTTTGCTTTATTAAATCGTCACATGACCAATATTGGTCTAATACAGTTGCGAGTATGTCCATAGGCTGTAATAAATCACTGTTGTTTGAAAGCGATTTATCGTTAACATATACGGAACTAACAGTGACTGGTACGGTTTGTTTTGGTGAAAGAGAAAAGGCTATAATATGTTTCGCATTGATACGTACTTTTGTATCTCTATTTGCTGCAACTATCCTCATGGCTGCATTTTCATCATTAGGGATAAAGCTAAAACTTTCAAAACCTGAAATGGATATTCCTTGGTTTCCAATCCAAGCAGGGATCGTTTTTTTCGATAAAATTGGTTTTTTATAAAAGGCCGGTAATCCATAGAGCAAGTTGAATACTGAATCTTCATGAGATGTCGGTTGTAAAAAAAGTTCAACTTGGCTCAGAGATGTTGTTTGGACTTGTAAAAATTGTTCAAGTGTTTCATTGTTTTCAAATATTAATATATCAGTTAGAGGTTTTACTTGTTTGGGACAATATTTTATATTTGTGGGTAATAAATATGCAGCATGAGATGTTTCTAATTGTTCGGTTTTAGCTTGTTTATAAAGTTCTAAATCAAGTAATTCATTTTTTGCAAGCAAGCTTTTAGCTGTTGTAGGATATGATAAAGGTAAAATATTATCTTGCTTTGTAATATCAAACTTAAAATTTGCATCAGCCCAAATATGTATTGAATGGCTTAAGGCAAAACTCGTTAATAATATTCCTGTGAAAATCTTGCCAAAACTCAACTGTTTTAATTTATTCAAATGCTGCCAGGTATAATTACTTATTATTAATTCAAAACTGAGAACGATTAAAACAAATGCTCCAGCAGAAAAGGTCGCAACAATCGGGGATGAAGAAATAGTATGCCAAACTAAAGAGACTATTTGAGGTAAGGCCGATGTACTTAAGTGATAACCTAAGTTATAAAATACATAAGCATCAAAAGCCATCAAAGAAGCACCAAAGCTCGCTAAAATAGCCGCCATGCCACGAATATGTCTTGGATAAGGAAATACTAAACTTAAAGGAAATATTGTTAACACAAACCCTAAGAAGGTGATAAAACCAACATGACCTAACCAAGTCAGTATCATATAAATTGAGCCCATAGTAGTATTAGGGCTTGTATCGGAAAATAAATAAGCAAGACTAATCAATAAAGCGAGGCATATATTGGCAAATGTAAACCAATGGCCCCAACTTAATAACTGACTTGCTTTTGATGAAAAAGGACTTTGTGTAGATAGATTCATTTATTTTACCGATAATTAGCTAATATAAAGAAATTAAACTATATAATTATTGTTTTATAGACTGTGTAAGTACATTAGCAAAGTTTTTTGTTAATTCTGCTCGTTGTGGCTCAGGAACATGCTCTTTTACGATATGCGTGATAGCATTACCTAAGCACATTAAGCTAAGATCTACAGGTGCATTATGAGAAGAGAGTACATTGATTAGTTCATCAATGATAACTTCTACTTCTTTATTAGTGTATTTTGACTGAATTGGCATTAAAAGTTCTACTATAAAAAAAATTGTTTGAATATTAACATTTGAGGCGCAAAAAACAAAGATGACAACTGAAGTTCAAAAGCTAGTCGTTCATTATGTCGACAAAAAAGACGAAAAAATTGAAATTCATTTAAGAAATGATGAAATGATAGTGAATGATAAGGTCAATGTTTTTATTGAGCAACTTCATCACGCCTATAACGGTAAACCAGGAAAAGGTTTTTGTGGTTTTAGCGGTGAAAAAAATGGCTCTGTGGCAACTGCTATGCAAAGTTATCGCATGGGAGATTTACATTTTTGGAATATGACAGAGCAAGCGACAGAGATTCTAAAAGAAGAATTAAATAAATATGCATTTAATGAAACAGGCTATTTAATTTTTTGTCATTATCAATATGTTGCAACTGATTATATGTTAATTGCTATGGTCAACATTAAAGATCATTACTCTATTACATCTGAATTAGATTTAGCGGCATCAAGACATTTAGATATCAGTAAAATGCAACTTGCTGCGAGAATAGACTTACAACAATGGTCTGCGGATCCTGAGTCTAATCGTTATATCTCTTTTATTAAAGGGCGTGCTGGTCGAAAAGTAGCTGATTTCTTTTTAGATTTTTTAGGGTGTGAAGAAGGCATTGATGCAAAACATCAAAGCAAAGTGATGCTTGAAGCCGTTGAAGACTATTTAAGTGAACAAGAATACGATAAACAAGAGAAAACAGATTTACGTAAGCAGGTTTTTGAATATTGTAGCGATTGTGTTACTACGGGCTCTGATGCGCAAGTTGATGCTTTATCAGACACCATTAGTAAAAGTGATGGTGTTGATTTCGATACTTTCTATAAAGAGCAAAGCTATGAGTTAGAAGAGAGTTTCCCTGTAGATAAAAAAACGGTAACAAGCATGGTAAAGTTCTCAGGAATGGGAGCGGGTGTGAGTATTAGTTTTGAACGTAAACATTTAGGTGAGCGAATTCATTATAATGAGCATTCAGATACTTTAACAATCCAAGGCGTTCCTCCAAATCTCAAAGAGCAGTTGCAAAAATATTTGGTAGATAATAATTAAATGACACTGAGGTCGAAATTGACCTGTTAATTTAAGTTAGAAATATTATGATTTAATTATGCTGAACAAGCTTTTAATTATAATCAAATAATACATAACCCGAAGGCTAATAACCTATCGGGTTTTTTTAACTATGAAACGTGCTCTTGAACAAATAAAAAAACACGAAGGTTTTAGCCGTTACCCTTATTCTACCGATACTAAAGAGCTATATATCGGTTATGGTCGAAAACTTGATTCTTATGGGGTGACACAAGATGAAGCTGAAATGCTATTGGCTAATGATCTTAGCTTATTGCAAAATATGATCCAAATATCTATTGATACAAAAAGTTGCAATTCTCCTCGCTTAGCTTCTTTAGTGACACTTTCCTATAATTTGGGCTTTGATGGTTTAATGAATTTTAAACATACCCTAAAATGTGCAGAAAAAGCCACGTTTAGTAGTGTTTCAGACGAATTGTTGCAAAGTCATTGGGCTCGAAAAAAACCAATCAGAGCTGTAGAGTTAATTTTGCAATTGGAATCAGGTGAATGGCAATAAATAGGTTTATACTCATGTTACTTCAAAATGCATGTTTCAGAGCTATCTGAGCGAGCCGAATTCAAGGTGTGTTGATGCAGCTATACCCAAGCCACTTGATAAT
>NZ_NQMR01000017.1 GCF_002276045.1 Pseudoalteromonas sp. NBT06-2
TGCTTTTTGAGAAGTTACAAAATCCTTTATTTATTAACTGTGCATTAGATGCTTGCTTTACATTGGATGAACTATTATCACCTTTATGGTTTTTATACCAAGCACGTAACATATTGATACCTAAATATACCAAGTATAAAACGCCGACTATTTTTACTGCATAGGCAAATAACGGCATAGCTTGCATTAACTGACCTAAGCCAAAAGCCACTAATAAAGTTTGCAAAATACCCGCTAAAAATACACCTAGAGATATCATCAAACCAGACTTAAACCCTTTAGTAGAAGAATAAGAGGAAATAAGCACTAAATCAGGGCCTGGCGATATCACTAAAAAGAAAACAGCTGTAAAAAATAAAGGTAAAACAGATATATCTATCATTAAACGCCCCGATGTTTAGTATAAAAAACAGAACCGATTACTTTACTTCTAAATCAAAAACAACACTGATTGATGCTGAAAATTTAATGTTTTCTTGTAAATATCGACCAGGCTTAGGTGCAGCACCTTTCATTGCACTCATTTGTACCATTTCAGCATCTTGGTTTGCGCCATAGCGATACACACTACTGTTTGAGTTTGCATTTATACTATAAATTCGACCTAAATCTGCATCAAAAGCATTTGCTAACGAACGTCCTTTTTCTTTGGCATTTTTAACAGCTAATGCATTTACTTCATCTTTAAACGCCGCTTCTTTTGATGATTTTAATTCAATATTTCGCACAGAATTAATTTTCACACTCAAAGCATGATCTATAAAATCATTCAACTTTTTAATATTATTTAATGTCACTTTTAAAGTACGTCTAGCAACATAGCCTGTAATGGTTGGGTTTTCATTATTTCGATATGAATATCTAGGCTCAGTTGAAATACTAGAAGCTGATACATTGCTTTCATCTACTTTAAATTTTTCTAAACCATCAAGTAAATTATTTACACGTAGATCCACTTCGGTTTTTGCTGCTAAACTCGTTTTATTATTACTTTCAACATAAAGGTGTATTACAGCAATATCAGGTTTAGCACTTAACTCTGCTGTACCTGTCACTGAAATATGACGATTATTTGGTAACTGGGTATTTGCGAGACTTGTAAAAGACATCGCAATTAAAGCGATAGAAGTTATTAATTTCATAGAGTTTCCTATTAACAATCATTTAATGATGTATTGCACGTTGTAATGCATCTCTGTTTTTATCTAAATCTTCAAAACTATTCACTGATTTGATCCATATGCAAAATACTTCATAAAAGCTGAACCTTCACTTAATATTAAACTTTTGATTCAAAAATCTCATGGACTATACCTGAGGGATCTTTAAATGCCGTATAACGACCCCACTGATTTTCATTTGGTGCTTGATGAACAAACTCGACGCCTTTGCGCTTAAGCTGTTTGATTTTTTCATCTAAATTATTTATTGTCATAACTAATGTCGAATTTGACTCATAACCATGCTGATAGTTCAGTGCGATAGTATTACCTTAAAAAATAGATACTTGATGATCACCAAACTTTAACCGAACACAGTTTTCATGCTCTGAGATAAACTCAAAGCCTAAAATATTAATATAGAAATCTTGCGATATTTTAAGATCATGCACGACAAGTAAAGTAGAAATACCAGTTATCATAATGAGTGACTTAGCTTGATTTTTTCATATAACTAATTGGATTATCTATGGTGTCAAAACCATATTTTGCATAAAGGCCATGTGCATCACTTGTTCTTAATAACCAATTAACGCATTGTAAGTCATGGTGAGAGAATATAGCATCAAGTAAAAGCTGACCAATTCCTTTACCTTGATAATTTTCAAAAACAAATACATCTAGTAAATAAGCAAAAGAAACAGTATCAGTTACCACACGTGCAAAAGCAACTTGTTCATTCTTGTAATACACACCAAAACACAGAGAATTTTCTATGCTGGCTGTTACTTCGTCTAAGGATCTACCTTTTGCCCAATAGGATCTATTTGCTAAGTAATCATGAATTTTAACTATATTTAAGCGGTTTTTATCCGTCGTTATTTGATATTTATTACGCATTACTTACCTTTATTGATTAATTAAATAGCGAAAAGTGTTGTACTGGCATGTAAAATATTTAAAACTTTAACCTAACACCCGACTTAATCAAAGATTTATTACTTTTAATACCTTCATATTGGTCTGAATTTCGATCCATTTTCTCACCCGTAATAAATAGATCCAAATCATCATTAATACGATAATTCAGTTTACCTCTAATAGACTGACTTTTATCTTGTTTATCACCATCATAGGTATTATCTTTAGAGTAATCTAATGTCAAATCAATCATCGTAAATGAAAATTTAAGAGCAGGTGTTATTGAATATATTATTGCCCCCGTGTACTTGAGGCCAGTATGATCTGAATTACCAAATAACTCATAAAAACTCGGATCTGGATGTTGAATTTGATCATCAGTATCTAGATAATCAAACTTTGTTAATAGTAATAAATCATTATTAAAAAACAATTTAGACCATGTAAACGTAAAAGTGCCTGTATTACTTTTTATTTCATCAAAAGAAAACGTATATGTGTCTCTTTTAAAAAGAGCTTCTTCGTAAACTCTATCCCTCCAGTTAAAACCAAACTGCCATTTTCCAAAGTCATTAAAATAAGCCAAATTTGCTTCTAGAGCATAAGCTTGTACTTGCGTTTTACTATCTCTTTGTAGCAATCTATAATACGCAAAATAGCTTATTTCAATTTCTTTATTAAGTCGCCAATTAATTTCAGAGTCCAACGTTATTTGAAATTTACTATAACTTTGCAAATCTACATTATTAGTTTTCTTTAAATTAAGTGAACTAGTCCATGTTACTTTATCAGATGTATTAAATTGATATTGATGTTGCAGATTCAATCTTAAATCATTAAATTGACTGTTTTTTTTAAGTTTACGTATTTCATATTGCCCTTCATTTTTCAATAAAAAGTTACCTAAAATATCATAAACATTGCCATTATTTGCTACTTCTAAAATAGTTCCATCATTTAATTGAATAAAATAACTATCATAATATGGGTCATCTTCTAAAAAATAATCACCAAAAGAAAAACGTACATTATCATCATATCCGAAAGCCACTTCAGCATTACCTTTAAAGGTGTTCCTATTATTTACAGAGTTACTTTCTATTTTTTCAACCAATTTCTTATTTAGCTCTATAAGAGCTTCTATTTTTAGGTTTGAAATATTTGCACGTACATTATCTGGGAGTTCACTGATATCTAAGACTTTATTTAATTCAACAATTGCCAAATTAAGCTCATTTAAATGCATATAAACAATTGCAAGCTCTACCCTAACTCGATGTAGTTTATCGTTTAATTTAAGCAAAGATTCAAAAGCATATTTGGCCTCAATCCAATTGTTTTTTTTAGACTCTGTCATGCCTTTTGTAAACAATTTATCGACTTCACTGGGATTATTAGCAAACGTTTGTGATGTTAGCAATAATAACAAGCCGTAAGTGAGTTGGTTAACAACTTTAAAATTCAGACTCATGACTAAGCTCCTGTTTCAAATCAGCTTCCATCGCTTTTAATTCAGCCATCATTTTTTTAATATTTTTAGGTTTTTTCATTTTATCGATCACTTTTTTCTTATTGTTTTTTTTAGCAAGTACACCATTGGTATTGTCTAATAGGTTACTTTTATCTAATTGATTAAGCTTATTTTCTATATATCCTTGTATACCTACTCCATATTTAGGGTAAACTAAGGGGGAGTTGTTCCAATCACTCCACTGATCAACACTGTCTTTCTTCTTTTTAGATGTTTCAATTTGCTGTTTACTTTTTTGTTCTTTTATTTGCGGGTTAGAATTTACCCAAGATGAATACGATAATAGTATAAATAAAGTAATATGAGTTAAATATTTAATGGTAAAAATATTGATTACAGGCATGACTTTTCACTTTCAATTAAAGCTGTTAATTTTAAGGGAAATAATAATGTAAAACGTGCTCCCCCTAACTCATTATTACATGCTGTAATACTTGCTTTATGCTGCATCGCGACTTGCTTTACAATTGCGAGGCCTAAACCATAACCACCATTTTTACTATTTCGACTTCCTTCAGCTCTATAAAAAGGACTAAATAATTTGGAGATGGTTTTATTATCAAGACCGTTACCATCATCATCAATTTGCAGTTTTAAATGTTTATCTTCAATAATAAGTGTGAGTGTCAATTTTGAATCAGCATATCTCGCTCCATTGTTTACTAAATTATCCAAAAGTCTATTTAGTAACGGTTCGTTTCCTTCTAATATGAAATTTTTTGGCAACTTTGAAATGACAGCTATTGTTAATTTTGGATAGAGTAATTTATAGTTTTGTAATTGTTCAGTCACCAATTCCATTATATCAATGGCATATATATTTATACGAAGTTGCAATGTGAGTTTTTCATAAGTAAGTAATTCATCAATCAAAGTACTCAACTGATCTAGATCTTTGTTACAACCTAAAAGAGCCGGGTGCTTTTCATCCAAATCCGCTAATAACATTTCTAAACGAAATTGCATTTTTGCAATAGGGGTTCTTAAATCGTGTGATACAGCTCTGATCATATAAGCTTTTTCATCTAATAAACTTTTAATACGTTCAGCCATATTATGTACTTTCAGTGTTAGTAGATCTAATGCACTAGTATCTGCTGACTGCTCTATTTCTAGTGTGTTATTTGGACTAATTGCATCTACTTTGTCATGTAATTGATATAATTTTCCTGTTAGATGCTTAATGATAACAAAGACACTCAATGCAATTAAAATCAAAGCAAATATAAAAACGGAAACAACAATATGAAATGGATAAGGTTCAAAGAAATCAATAGAACCCATATGTAATAAATCTGATGTACTGCCCCATGGGGCATACACATTTATTGATAAACCGCGACCATAATGCTTATCCCATTCGATAATCGTTTCTCCACGATCCAAGCGCTCAAGTTGTCTACTATCCAATACTAAATCTTGACGGGACCTACGGTATATTGGGTATGAAAAAATCTGACTGATGTCATCAAAAGCACTCTGGCGTTTACTCACATCATACCGGCCAATTTCATTTAGCAATAAAAAAGCTGTCGCAGTTGCTATTTGCTCTGTAAAACCTTCAAACTTAAACTCTAATATTTTATTAGCTTTATTTAGTTTTTGTTGGAGTACAAATAATTCAGAATTAAGCTCTTCTTTATAAATAAAAGCGTTTTTTTCATCGGGATTTTGAAATGGTTTTTTTAAATTTCTTATGGATAAACCGGCATTTAATAAAGAAGCAGATAATGTTAACCAACGTTGTTGATTTTCACCTTCTTGCCTATTTACACCTGCTTTTAATAAATAAGCAGTACCTGACATCACCTCTTGTAGGTGAGTTTGATATCTATATTGATTAAGGTAACTAAAAGCCGTATATGAAAGCAGTAAAACAGCAAAAATACTCAATAATATAACGCTATAAATTTCCCAAAATAGGCGTTTCAAAAATGGTTTCTCTCTGTGATGTAAAATAATTAAATGATAGTTTATTTATAAGTTGAATTTTAACACTAAAAATTGAATTTTATGTATCAGTTTGTATCAACCATTTATTTAGATTACAAATTTTTTCAACTAAACATAAACCCATACCAAAGCCAAATTTTTCACTCTTATTAATTTGCTAATCTCTATCGGTGTCTTAGTTCAACCATTAAATGAAATTAATTATGTGTCAGTTAACCCCTTAATAATTATAAAGCAGCCTTAACATCAGCCACAGCTGATAATAAAAAACTGAAGTTGAAGCTTTATTACCACAACTTATGTTAGATGGTGTGCATTTAAAGGATGCTAAATCTAAGCTTTCTGATATTCAATTACCACTTGATTGACTTGGTGATAGTGCAAGTGACATTAATGCTAAACACTACAGATATTTACATAGAAAATAGCACCTCTAAAATTCGCTAGAGTTGAACTAGATGATCGCTTTTTTAAAATTATAAATTTTTAGTTTTCGAGCAGAGTCCCCGACAATTTCACATTGATAGCTTTGTAATATTTTTTGTGCTTCATCATACTTTCCAGATGCTAACAACTCAGAATACGATTTTTGACATTTATTAAAGTCTTTTTTTAACTTATTTCTATTTGAGAGGTAGCTTTGCTTAACACTATTATTTTTATTTTTAACCGCTTCCATGGCCAAGCCACAGTAAATGTTATCAAAGTTTTTACCAGTACAAGATTTATCTCGAAATTTCTGCAACTCCCCCCCACTATATCGATCTTGAAGCTTTGAAATTTCTATTGCTTTTTTTGCTTCAAATGCGTCTTCATATGCTCTACACCGAGCTTTAGTTTTCATTAAAACGGAATAATTATTTTTACAACTTCTTCTAATAGCCACATAATCTAAATATGCTAACTGCTTCATTTTCAATAATTGTTCAGCATACTCGTTGTTAAAGTTATATAATTTTATTCTTTCTAGTCTCATAATTTCTTGTTTTTCTCGAATTTTATGTTCAAATTCGATGTTGTCTATACTTGCTTCAAGTACATTTTTTGCAGCAATGCATTCAGGATTTTCAGAAATAATTTTAACTTCAGCTGCATTTTTAGTTGCTAAAGCATCTTTAAGAGAAAGCCAGCAGCTATGAGATTTGAGTTTAGCTTCATTAAGGTGACTTTGATAATAATCAGTATAGCTTTCGGTACATCCTGTAGAAAGGGCAAGTAGGCTGATAAAAAAAATCCGTTTAATATACATTAAATATTCCTTTAAAATTAATTACATATGCAATCCTTTACATATCCACCATACTATACTTATATTTTAGGTTATGTACAATAGTCAAATATCCAAAAAACTAAAAAATGCTTAAGGTTTTAACTGTTATCTTTAAATATTTTTTGATCTATTCAGTATCATTTATACAGATTATTTTTATTCTATTATGGTTAAACCTTCACCCGCCTGACAAACAAAAATTGAAGCTTCTAAATTAAAGTTTTGAGCATAATTATTTTTTACTGCTTTTCTTATCACAGCAATATCTTCAGCACGACATAAACATATGATTGCACCACCAAAACCACCGCCTGTCATACGCACTGCACCTCGTTCTTGTAAAGCCTCTTTACATATTTCAACTAATCCATCTGTAGCAGGTACAGTCACTTCAAAATCATTTTTTAGTGATTGATGAGATTCATTCATTTGCTCTCGTAAGCTGCCTATATCATTATTTTTTAATGCATCAGTTGCTTTTATAACACGGATGTTTTCAGTTATGACATGATGGGCTCGTTTGTACTCATTGATTGTTAAGTCTTTCTTTACTGCATCTAACATTTTAATTGTGCTATGACGTAAAGTATTCACGCTCATTTTTTTAGCTGCTTGTTCACAATCAATACGACGTTGATTATATTCACTCTCTACTAGTTTTCTTGGGTAATTTGAATTGATAATAACTAAGCTCAAGTCATCAGGTAGAAATACAGAGCTTGTCTCTAATGATTCACAGTCAATTAATAGTGCATTATTTACTTGCCCTTTAGCTGATATTAATTGATCCATAATACCACACTGGCAATCCATAAAATCATTTTCAGCTTGTTGACCAAATAATGCTAATGCCTGCTCATTCAATCCTAATTTATTGACATGATTAAATGCGCCACCAACAGCTACTTCTAATGCTGCCGAAGATGATAGCCCTGCACCTTGAGGTACATTACTTTCAATTAATAAATTAATTCCTGTTAATTGTGCGCCACTGCGCTTTAATACAAAAGCAACGGCTCTAATATAGTTACCCCATTGAGAATTACCTTGAGTTATATCTGTGGATAAACTAAAGTTATCTTTCTCATTTGGATATTGTAATGAATGCACAACAACTTGATTGTCAGCTCTGGGTGAAAAAGCAACTTTGGTATTAAATTCCAATGCGCAAGGCAATACAAAGCCATCATTATAATCGGTAAATTCACCTATAATATTTACTCTGCCAGGTGAACTTGCAATACCTTGTGGTTTACAGCTGAATATCGCTTCAAATTTTTTATTTAATGATTCTAGATTCATATTATTTTCCGTGTTTATAATGTGTAGGTGCTGTAGAACGTAATATTTTAGCTGCTGTTTCTGCACTAAGATCTCTTTGGCTTTCAGCCAGCATTTCATAACCTACCATATGTTTCTTTACCGATTCAGAACGTAAAAGTGGCGGATAAAAATGGGCATGTAAACGCCAGTGACTATCATCATCTAAATTTGAAGGTGCACTATGCCAACCCATTGAATAAGGAAAACTACAGTTAAAAATATTGTCATAACAGATTGTTAGCGCTTGTAAAGCAAATGACAAAGATGATTTTTGTTCTTGATTTAATTGTCCAAAGTGACGAATATCATCTTTAGCTACTAGCATAGTTTCAAATGGCCAAGCAGCCCAAAAGGGCACTACAACTAACCAATGGGCATTTTCTATAACCACACGAGACTGTTCATCAATTTCACGATTTACATAATCATTTAATAAGTTAGAACCATATTGTTTTTGATAAGAAAGTTGATTTGTATTTTCTAATAAAATCTCAGTAGATAAATGATCATGCGCCCAAATCTGACCATGAGGATGAGGCTGAGAGCATCCCATTACAGCACCTTTATTTTCAAAAACGTGTACACAACTGTATTTACTCGCAAGTGCGACATAATTGCTTTGCCATGTATCAACGACTGCATTTATTTCTGTTATAGATAACTCAGGTAAAGATTTATTATGTTTAGGTGAAAAACATACTACACGACACTCACCATTAGCAAAATTAGCTTTAAATAATGGATCATTTGGTTCAAAATCTTGCCCCTTCGCTGATTCAGTAAGTAAGGCACCAAAATCATTTACAAAAACAAATGTATTTTGATAGTCAGGGTTATATTCATTATTTACTCTAGCATTACCTGGACATAACGGACATGTTGCCTCATGTTCAGCTAAGTCATCAACTGAGGACTCTTCTGTTGCACCTAGCCAAGGTCGATTATTTCGATGTGGAGAAACTAAAACCCAGTCTCCCGTAAGGGGGTTTTGCCGTCTATGGGTAAATTCAAAATCGTTCATATTATTTCTCTAAATTAGTGAGCCTAAATAATTTGGTTTTATCTAATAAATAATATTTATATTATAAATAATACTTTATTTTTATGTACAAATAAGAGTGTGAGGGGTCATTTTTAAATAAGTGATTTAGGAGAGATCTGCATATGAATACACATTTTTCCTTTAGGAGGTAGCGATTTTATACCTGTATTTTTATAATTTCTTGCAGCCATATTTATCGCGTCAGTCATATGGGTTACAGGCTCAATACATACAAAATCAGCATTCTCGGGGCTATATACAACTAAAAAATCACAATTTTTTGAACTTGTAATATTCGCTTTAGCTTGCCATTCAGGCCAATGGATCTGCGCCTTATGGGGGAAATTAATTAATGTATTGTCAAGTACAGTATCATTAATTTTAAGGCCTTTTTTATATTTAAAGTCCGTTGGTGCACTTGTAATTTCAGTCGGCATACACTCATCATCAATCGCCCACATTTGTGATATATTGGTCTGTAATGAACATTTTGATGTGCGTGTAAAATAAGGGTGAAAACCTAAACCTGCTGGCATATTTTCATTAGATAAGTTAGTTAATACCATCGACATTGTTAATTTTGTACCTGTTATTTTTAATGTTTTCCTTACCAGATAACTAAATGGCCATAGATCTGCGGTGTATTTATATTCTAAAGTCACTTCAGAGTCATTTTGTGATATCACTTGCCAGTGAGTTTGCCAACCATGACCGTGAATCACATGCTTTTGGGGTAAGTGATTTAAAGGTAAATATATTTGTTTATTTTGCCAATTAAATTGACCATTTCGAATACGATTAGAAAAAGGCACTAAAGGGAAGCTAGCAGTATCGTGTATTGAATCAGCTTCATTCGCATTGCGGAAAATATCTCGGTATTTACCATTGAGCATAGCCGAGTACTTTAAAATACTTGCCCCCATTTTTGCATCGACCACTACTTTTGCTACATCATTTTTTAATACGACAAGGCACATTTACTAACCTATATTTTATTATTTAGAACATATATATTTACAACTTTTGGTGGACTGAATACTGAGCCACACTTCTTAAATTGTAAATCTATTCAGACTTATACAACTCTTTTTTAATGTATACGATTACCACCAAGTAGTATAAAAACCGACAAGTATGAAACACACTGCAACTGTTGAAAGACTAAAGCTTGTTGAAGTAGCAAAGCTTATACCTTTTAAGTCTATCGCATTTTTATGACTGTCTTTGTTTTCGACATTTGATACCACAATAGCAAGCATCATACATAGTATAAATACAAAACCCACACGATCCATAAACGGTAGTTCAGGCCACAATATTTTGAATGTGAATGATAAAATAACTGATCCTAATGCTGCTGCAAGACCACCATTTGCAGTTGTTTTTTTCCAAAACATACCTAATAAAAATAAAACAACAATGCCAGGCGTAAAGAACCCAGTAAACTCTTGAATATACTGGAATGCTTGATCAAACTGACCTAAAAGCGGCTTAGCTACTAACATCGCAATAATCAAAGCAGTAAAGCTAACGATTCTACCTACTGTGACATAATGCTCCTCACTTCGCTGTTTTTTATCATTTTTATATAAATCCATAGTGAAAATTGTGGCAACACTGTTTGTCATAGAAGCCAAAGAAGAGACGATTGCTGCAATCAATGCTGCAAATACTAACCCTTTAAGACCTGATGGCATTAAATTCATAAGTTCAGGATAAGCCTGATCAGGTTTGCCTAAATCAGGGAGCAATAACACAGCTGCAATACCTGGTAATACAACAATAATTGGCATTAATAACTTTAAAAATGCAGCAAACGCGATGCCTTTTTGGCCTTCACGCAAATTTTTTGCCGCTAAAGTACGTTGAATGATATATTGATTAAAACCCCAATAAGATAAGTTCATGATCCACATACCACCCACTAATACAGAAATACCAGGTAAATCAGCATAATGCTCACTTTCAGGTGATAAAATCATATCGAACTTTTCAGGAGCTTGCGCCATTAAAACGTTAAAACCCTGAGTAAGGCCTTGCCCTTGACCAATTAAATCAAGGGCCATATAGGATAAAAATAAACCGCCAAATACTAATAACACAACTTGAATGATATCGGTAAATGCTACCGCTTTTAAACCACCGTATAAAGAATAAGCAAGTGAAAATACACCTAAAAATATCATGCCATACAACATATCTATGCCCGTGATGGTATTAAGTGCTAATGCTCCCAACCATAAAATTGCAGTTAAGTTTACAAACACATAAACACCTAACCAAAATATCGCCATAATAGTTCGTACACGACGATCAAACCTTTGCTCCAAAAATTGCGGCATAGTATAAATTTTTCGCTCTAAGAAAATAGGTAAAAAGTATTTACCCACTATCATCAAGGTAATAGCAGCCATCCATTCATAAGATGCAATTGCCAATCCTATTTTATAGCCTGAACCTGACATACCGATTATTTGCTCTGCTGAAATATTAGCTGCAATTAAAGATGCACCAATCGCCCACCAAGGTAGGTTATTTCCTGCTAAAAAATAATCATTAGCATTTTTTTCATGTCCTGATTTCTCTCGTGATACATAATATGCAATGCTGATTAAGGCGATGACGTAAAACACAAAAACTGACATGTCTAGTGTCGATAAAGTCATAACTTACTCCATGTTGATTTAGTATTATTTTTAGATTTTATAAAGTTTTAATGTGTTTTAAAGCTTTATATTCATCTCTACAGGCTTATTTATATGATATATACTATTATTTTATCACATTAAATAAAACCAATATTTTATACAATATGCAGTTTTATTTAATGTGAACCTAAAGCCGAAAAGCTAATAAAATTACTATGTGGCATCATACGCAGTATTTTTTATTCATTTTAAAGCCAAAAATTGATAGATAAGATTATGTATTATTCTGAGTACAGAAGGTTAAAAGATAAAATGCCATTTGAATGCTAATCATTATCCAAATTTAGGTCTAGATTAACAGATCGCTCCATCGCTTTATTAAGACCCCCGTAAAACAGCACTATTCATACTCAACTTTTAAAGGCGTAAATAAAATTCATATTTGTTGAAATTATTCATTACGGGATATCCATATAATTACACAGCAGAGTAAATGATGCATTTGACGATAATACGACTTTAACTCAAATCACAATTGATAAGGAAAATAAAAATAAGCTTCAATTTAGTTAATAAAGTTAAGTCGAAATCAAGGCTTCATTTCGACTTAACTAGGCTTCTGTGTTAACATTTATGAACAAATCTTTGCTTGCCTATACTCGGCGAACTATATTCATACTTATCTCGATTTTACTAAACTTTCCAACGATGGACTGTGATTAAAGATAACAGTATTGAGAACAAGTTAAAGAGCAGCTTTAATTATTACTTTTGATAACTGCTATTTTTACTGGTATTAAAACACGGTTAATTAATTTATGAAAAATAATACAGATATTTATAGTATTGATAATACTGACTATGAAATCGGACAAGATAACATACAAAAATGGGGATTTGACGTTCATAACCCTGTTTTTGGAGTCAGTACGGGATTAATTTTAATTTTTTTAATTTCGATTTTAGTAACAGATTCTGAAACTGCGAAAGCTGCATTAGACGGTATAAAGTGGCATATTATTGGCACTTTTGATGCGTTATTCATGTGGTCTGGTAATATTTTTGTCTTATTTTGTTGTGCATTAATAATCTCCCCCTATGGAAAGATCCGCATAGGCGGTGAAGATGCCAAAACTGACCATTCTCGTTTATCTTGGTTTGCCATGTTATTTGCTGCAGGTATGGGCATAGGATTGATGTTTTGGGGAGTTGCAGAGCCCGTCGCTTATTTAACCTCTTGGTATAAAACGCCTTTAGGAGTTGAACCTAATACAGCTGAAGCTGCACGCTTAGCATTAGGTGCAACTATGTATCATTGGGGATTACATCCTTGGGCCATCTATTGTGTTGTGTCACTTTCACTCGCGTTTTTCACTTATAATAAAGGACTACCACTTTCTATTCGTTCAATTTTTTATCCTTTATTAGGTGATAAAACTTGGGGATGGCCTGGTCATATTATTGATATATTTGCTGTTCTGGCTACATTATTTGGTTTAGCTACCTCTTTAGGACTTGGCGCGCAGCAAGCAACTAGTGGTATTAACCATGTATTTGGCACCAATGGCGGTATTGGAATGCAAATTTCAGTTATCGTTGTTGTCACTGCATTAGCTGTTTTCTCTGTTACAAGAGGGCTCGAAAGCGGTGTAAAAAAACTAAGTAAAATCAATATGATTCTCGCCTTTTTCTTATTGATATTTGTGATATTTTCAGGTTTTTCTGTTATTTTAGGTACAATCCCAACGACCCTATTTTCTTATGTAGAAAATATTATCCCACTGAGTAACCCTCATGGCCGTGAAGATGAAGCTTGGCTACAGGGCTGGACTGTGTTTTATTGGGCTTGGTGGGTATCATGGTCACCATTCGTTGGCATGTTTATCGCTCGAATATCTAAAGGCCGTACCATTCGTGAATTTGTCACCGCGGTATTAGTCATCCCAACACTTGTTACCATTGTTTGGATGTCTGTTTATGGCGGTATTGCAATAGATCAGGTAATGAATAAAGTGGGGATTTTGGGCACCGAAGGGTTAACTGAAGTGCCATTAGCTATGTTCCAAATGTTTGATTCTTTGCCTATGAGTTCACTACTTTCAGTTATCGCGATTGTGCTAGTGATCGTCTTTTTTATAACTTCATCTGACTCTGGTTCACTAGTTATCGATAGCATCACCGCAGGCGGTAAAATTGACGCACCAGCACCGCAACGCATTTTTTGGGCTGTTATTGAAGGTTTAATCGCTGCAACATTATTATGGGTTGGTGGCACAAAAGCAATTGAGGCATTACAAGCTGGCGCTATCTCTACAGGGTTACCATTTACTATACTCTTACTATTAATGTGTGTATGTTTATTAAAAGGCTTAAAAACTGAACCTAGATAAATCTGTCTTAATGATATGGGTACACTATCTCCCGACCTACCCATGCTACTTGAAAGTGCAGATTTCAGAGCTTGGGTAGGAGTCGAGTACAAAGCATGATTTAGAATTCATGGTTACTCCTTGATTATAAATCATCATGGCGTAATCATTTTCTCCCCCAAACTCCCCTAAGGCAAGACGATTTATAAATATCAATTAACTTTGATTTATAGCTATTCTCACTCTAATCTTAAGTTATCATCCTCTATTCCTAACTTTAAGGATAGTTATGACAACCGTAACTTCAATTATGGCTGATGATTTATTCACTTTAGGTATAAAAAATACATTATCAGATGCCCGTATCATGATGGTTGAAAACCGCATTCGACATATTCCCATAGTAGACGATGCAAGAACCCTTTTAGGTTTAATTAGCCAACGTGATGTACTTGCAGCTGAAGAATCCAGTTTATTAGTGACAGATGAATTTCAAAGATTTAATCATGAAAAAAGAGTAAAAATTGTTGAGTTTTACCGCAATGAGATAGTCACTATTAACGCCAAAGCTTCTGTGCATCAAGCCGCTTTAACAATTCAAAAATACAAAATAGGCTGTTTACCAATCTTAGCTAATGGTAAGCTTGTAGGCATAGTAACAGCAAGTGACTTTGTTAATGTTGCGATTAATTTAATTGAAGTATTAGCCGCACAAGAGCCTGAATAATGATCTTATTTCAGTTTATTTAAAATGTGCGATGATAACCCTGTCTTATCCTTTGCTCATGCATAAATAAAATAACTTTTGAGTCATACTTGTTACTCCATGCTGTCATTTCAAGTATTATGGGTTTACAGATAGGCTTTCTGACATGTCACAAGCGAAATTGCGATTTCTCATCCACAACATAGGCATTAGATAGAATTTATGACTGGCAATATCCAATTTAAAGTATAGTTTTATGCCTAAAAAGATCCCTGATTTTTTAAGATAATTTGTCTGAACGCAAATAACTAAATATACTTTAAAATGCCCCTTTAAATCATCACTTGATATATATTCAAATTTTGATTTGAATTAGCAATTTCCATATATTCTGGAAGTGATTTAATAAATTTCGCTCCCGATTTCTTTGCGATGCTAATACTTGCCAAGTTGTCTTCTAAACATCGAAATTCTATTATTTTTGCATCTGAATATTTGATTAAATATTGCGGTAGCTTATTTACTATATCACTTATTATACCCTTTTTATAAAAGTAATGAGATAACCAATAACCTAACTCTGCTATACCAGTTTGTTTACAAACAGATTTAATGGCAAAAATACCACAGTCTTCATTATTAAATTGAATTTTGAACCAAACAGAACCGACTAGTCCACTATTAATACGCTTTAATATATATTCTTCAGCTGTTTTAATATTAATAACATCTTTAACCCAATATAAATATTGACCTAACTCAACACGACTTTGTTCTACTAAAGTAAAAATGCAGTGAGCATCAGCTCCTTTTAGCGGAATTAATTTAATTTTATCCGTTACTTCAAAATTCAATGCATGATGCCTTTCAGTTATTTAATTATCATTACTAAACTATATCAAGTTTCATTTCTTTTATTTCTTCTGGCTTTAACAATCCAGATAAATGCGTCATTATAACATTAGCATGCGCTTTAACTTCAAAACCATAACCTTGTCCATGACCTATTTCTATAAAAGATAAGTAATTCATAGAAATCCTAATTTCACCTATTTTATCAATCACAATAATTGAAGGAGAATTAATACCTGAGCTTTGACAGACCAGCCACTCACCTTCTCGCTTTATTAAGTTCTTGATATTATTTTTCTTTTTATAAATACTCGATTGTTTATACGCAAGCGTAATAATATTTATCAAAGTAAAAATAGCCATAATAGTATATTGAACTTCTATTTCATCCAATAAAGAATATAAATACCCAAAAACAAGCAATAGAATAACCGCAGTTATTATTAATAACTTAGATAATATATTTTCATTTTTTATCATAACTTCCAAACTATCGTATTGCTTAACTAACATATAAATATTAGGGTTAAGCAAGTTTTTCTAGTAAAGGAACAGTAACTAAATTTAGTATCATATACAATCAATATCTAATTCATTTATATAAAGTCATTAGACTTAATTTTTTTGTTTTAAAGTGGAAAACGTATTAAACAGTGCAATAATAAAAATATTTAAAGCCAAATATGAACACCAATAAACACTTGACATAGCTGTGTTTTTATTGACGATAATGACATACGACAATAGCAATAGGATCCAGCCTAATACTTTAAATGCTTTTGCTTTATTATCTTCAAGAGGTCTTTTAAAAACTGAACGAAAGTGTTTACTCATTGCCATAGATAAAAACCATAAAGCAATTAGTTGCATGAAAAAACTGACTAACATAATGCCCCCACTTTAGTTTTTATTTCAGGTTTTATATTTTTAACTTCAGATTTTGCTCTAATACCTTTAAGCCATTTATATATACTTAAACAAACGCCTCCCGACACTATTATTGCTAAGTCAAAGCCAATATAGGCCATATTTTTATATTCTATTGCTTGTATCAGCCAGTTTGATTCAATCAAAAAGTCAATCAAAGGTAATAGTAATAATGCAAGTCCTGTAAAAAATAAAATCTCAGACCATGCTTTTGAAGTAGAACGAAAAAAACTATAAATTAAACAAATAAGCCAAACGCATAAAAAAGTATTCACCTCTAATTCTGCACGTGACGTTATACTCAAAGGTATTATTCTGTTTGCATAAAAATAGCTTGTTATAGCTAACAATAATCCTGCTATTCCCGCTATATTTAATTTTTCAACTAAAGTATGACCAAAATGCCGTTTTTTAACTTTATCCAAACGTTTTTTCAACCAAATAATGAGTCCACTTCCTATCAAAATACAGCTAGCGACACCCATAAAAAATAATAACCAACGTAAAACAGGCTGAGCAAAATGTGCTTCATGTAGTCCATAAAATATTCTACGTATCTTTCTCGCCGTACGTTCAGGTTCAATAGGCGCTAATAGCTCACCGCTTTTTGCATGAAATGCTAATACTTCTAATTTATTTGTTAGTGAGATAAATGGTTTGCGATAAACAATGATACGGCCATTAAAATCATATGGTTGATCATACACAACTCTTTTAATTGCCGAATTTTCAGCCCAATGTGATTTTACGATATTAACAATAGGCGTTAAATCTGTAATTGGCTCAACAGCAATATTTGAAGTAATGACTTTAGGTAAAGAAGTTGATACTTTGGAATTTAAGTCTCTATAGCCATTATCAAAATGATACTGGGCACTAAAAGGCATATAGATACCGATATAAATAAGTAACGCACTAAAACTAATCACAAAACAAAATGGCAAAGTGATCACACCCATTACAGCATGTGTATCTGTTAGTGTTTTCATTAATTTATTAAGACGAATAGTAAAAAAATCTTTAAAAAACCGCCTATGTGTGTAAACGCCAGTGAAAATACCTATAAGCATCACCATAGCCGCAATACCAGCTATATACCGACCACCATACTGACGAAGCTCTAATGTATAGTGAAAGGTTCTAAAAAAATTACCACCATTTGTATCCCTAACTTCAATTTCATTAAATGTTTGGCTGTCTAAAGTCATTGAAAATCGTTTTGCTCTTTTTATATCCGGTATAGACCAAGAAATAACAAAGTGATTGTTTCGCTCTGTAGGTAAGCGAATTTGCCAACGTTCAGATTTATCTGATTGTTCATTTAAAAGTGATAAAGATTTATTAAGTAATTTATCTGATGATTTATTACTGCCAAGTTCAGGCTTCATCCATTGGCTAATCTCATGGTTAAAATAACTTAAAGTTCCAGTAACAAATATTGCAAATATTAACCAACCAATTAATAAACCGCTATAGGTATGTAACCAAATCATGGATCTTCTAAAATCTGGTTTCATAAAATAGTTCCTATGTAATGTATTAAATAAAATACTAAACAAATCAAGGTAATATCACGCCAGACTAGCAACACACTTGCGCGATTAAAACTAAAAATCACACATGAAAAATAAAATACGTAACTAAAAATTGTTCCTAAATATACAGCATCAGCTTTGAAACAACCAAACACATACATAAATATTGGCACTAACGCAAAACTGCTAGCAACAGCTAAAGCATAACCACCTAAAATGGCAGCTAAAGAACGAAAAGTGATATTCAATCTATAATTCATTATTAATTTATAACTTCTGACTAAGATATATAAACACCAAAACCAATCTAACAAATGCCAGATTAGTTTTAATCGTTAAGTGATTTTTTAAATTCTAAAATGTATATTTCACTGTTAATTTTGCATTGCGACTATCTCCTGGTAAGCCACCAATATAAAGCGCTTTAACATAATAGGTTTCATCAGTTAAATTTCTTAAATTCAATTGAACATTCCAATTATCTACGTCATAACTCATCGCAGCATCCAACACTGTATAAGCATCTATTGTCGAATCAGGTAAACCAAATGAATTTGAATTAATACTACGTTCACCGGTATAAGTCATACCTAGACTGAGCTTTATAGGATTAGCTAAAGCACTAAATGATGAAGCGTAGCTCGTCCAAATACTGGCAAACTTTTTAGGAATGCCTTTTCTTTGCCCTGATTCAGGTTGTTCATTTTGATTTCTAATTTCAATTGCATCTTGATATGTGGCATTAAAGTTCATGGACCAAACGTCATTTAAGGCCATATTCATATCAAACTCATAACCTTGCGTATTGTCTTCATTATCAAACAAATATTTAGGAACAGTTATATTAAAAAGAGGGTCTTTTGGGTTGTCGTTATATATTAGATTTGCACGGTTTATATTAGTTTTCTTAGTTTCAAAATACACTAAAGAGGCTAATAACGCTTCATCCATAGCCGTAAAGCGAATGCCTAAATCAAGTGATTTAGATTCTGAATCTGGAATATCACTAAAACCTAAAATACTTGAAGCAGTACGCCCTTTTGAGAAGTTTACGAACGATGCAAACTCATCTGTTAATCGGTAATTTAATCCTAAATTATATGTATTTCCTGAATCTGTATAATCTGCTTCTTTTGAACTTTCGGGTTTTCTTGGTGTGCCTTTATGCTGATATGCCTGCTTAATTTTAGAATGTGCAAAACCAAATCGACCTGTTAAGATATCATTAAAATAAAGGACTTCCTGAAAACTTAAGCCATATGAAGTCACAGACGAGTCATAGTTTGAAGTTAAAATTGCATCATATTCCATAAAGCTTTTTGTTGGCCAATTTGGATTACGAATATCTAGAATATAAGGTAAAGGTTCTGATGCTGAATTGCCATCAGCATCACTTAAACTCCAACTTTTTACTGACATAGAACGGTTTTCATAGTTCGCACTCAGTAAATGTTCACCTTCAAACTGACCTAGTGACCAACTTGTATTAAAGTCAGCAAAATATTGCCAGCTAGTTTCGCTTGCATCACTTCTTCTATATTGCTGACGTCTTGCTGCAAAAGGGTAAATAGCGTCACCAATTATTAAAGGGGCACGAGGGTCAGCGTTTATTTCTCCATCACGATTCCAATAAACATAGTTGAACGCGCCTGTTTGACGAATAAAATCTGTTTCATAATCTCTAAACTGAATTTGCTGATGAAATGAAGCATTATTAGATAAGTCAATTTGATGGCTCACCTTAAATCTAAGTTCTTCACCTTCATTAGGCTTTGACATGGGTGAAATCAAGCCTTGGCTGCCCAAATCAAATGGTTTTAATCCATCATTTTTAGCTAAAGAAGCTGCTAATTCTTGTCTTTGTGTATCAGTAAGCTGTATCCCCCTGAATTCATCTGAATCAGCATTAGTATCATTCACTAAATCTTGCCAAGTAATATCTCCTGGATTGGCATTAATACTGTCTAAGTTCAATATACGAACAGGATGACCTATCGAGTCAACTTGGTTTTCATCATCTATATATGCTGTTGAGAATATTAATTCTTGATCTTGTGATAAGTTCAAACGTAAAGATGCATATACTTCACTTCTTGCAGAGCTTAAACCACGGTAACCGTCTGTTTCTTCAAAATTTGCAACAAACCGATAAGCCATGGAATCATTGATAGCTGATGTCACATCTAGCATCATACTATGATTATCCCATTGGCCAACTGTCGCTTTTACTTGATAAAAAGGTTTATCTAATGGTTTTTTTTCTACTAAATTAATAACTCCACCGGCAGAGCCTGTGCCATATAATCCGGTTGCAGGCCCTTTTAATACCTCAATGCTTTCAACATTTGTTGTTGTTCTAGTTGGGTTGTAACTATTGCCTAAACCAGCTCCACCATACATGCCATCATAAATATAATTTGCGCCTAAACCGCGAATAATTAAATTGTCACCTATGCCATAATTATTACCAGAATGGGTTAAGCCACTAATATTTCTTAAACTATCTTGTAAAGTAGACGTTGATTGCTCATCTAATAAAAACTTATCAACCACAACGATAGCCGCTGGTGTTTCCATTAAACTCATCTTAGATTTAGTTGCAGTACCTGATTCTAAAATGAGCTTATTATGTCTACCATAAATACTAATATGTTCTAACTTTTGGATATTTTTTACTAAGTTATTTTGCGGATTAACTAAACTTTTAGCTTTAACTTCACGTTTATTATGTTTTATTACAACATCTGTTTCAGACACCCACTGTGCTTCTAGCTGAGTATTATTTAACAACTGTATTAAAGCGTGTTTCACTGATTTTGCTTGATATACACCATTCACATTAAAGCCATTAATTACTTCGTCTCTGGCAAAGATTTGTATATCACTTTGCTTTGCGAGGCTAGTAAGTGCATCCGCTAAAGATTGTTGCTTGATTGTGATGGATTGATTTGATTCAAGTGCAATAACTGAACTAGACATTACAACAATAAATGCCAAACTACTTATTTTAAATGTTGATTTACCTGACATGGATTAACAACTCCCCGATAACAATGTAAGTGATAACTATATTCATTACTAATAAAGACGTTACTCATATTCAAGAACCGTAAAATTAAATTTAAAAAGGTCAATTTAATTCCAGTTCACCTTTTTATATACCCAAACCACTTCAAGATGCAGGATTCAGTTGGAATTAGAAATGCTTTAGGCAAGGCATTGATTGAAGAACATGGTTATTCCCTTTTCAAAATCAATAACGCTGCATAAAGTATTTATAAACCAACCTTACAGGGACTTCTGAGCAAATCATGCTCGTTGTTGCCTGCATGGATGTAGGTACTAGAGCAATGCAGGAGCATATTGCCGGTCCATCTTTTTTTAAGGGAGTAACCATTAATGCAAAGATGCGCCTAGATCATGAATTGCTCAGCAGTCCTGAACCTCACATCTTGAAGTGACTTGGGTATAAAACATAATATTGGTTTAATTTAGTATTATTAGATTGTTTTCATTGGTTACTTCCAACCCTAACCCACTCGTTATTAATTTTAATGCTTGCTCAGGTTTTTCAAGATTAACAGTGCCTGAAATCAATTCATAAGCCATATCTTGATTAAGTAACTTAATACGCTCAGAGATATAAGGTTGTATTTGAGTAAGCACATCTTTTAAATGCCTTGCTTTAAAATTAAGTTTAACTTCTCGCCAATTCGGTTGAGACTGAATCACTGTAGCTGTTTGCCAATACTCATTGAATTCAGTGATGTAACCTTCTTGAATCACACGGTTTATATGTTTATAGTTAACTTTTACTGTATGTTCAGTTACTGCTAATTGAAGAAATGGCCTAGTATTAATTGTAAACGCCGTACCTAGAGCAATAAATTGATGTTGTTCATAACTCACTATAAATGGTCTTTGTTTATCTTTAGCAACGTCAAAATGTGCATCACCTTTTAAAATGGTTATTTGACGCCTATCATCATCGAAATAGACAAGCACTTCACTTTTTGCATTTAACCAAAGGCTACTGCCATCAGGTAAGTCAAAATGCGCTTGTTGCGCAACCTCCGTTTTATAATTTTGGGAGTAATATTTCGTATCTATATTGAAATAAATAATTGAAAAAAAGAAAATACTCGCAACCAATGCCATATATGAAACCAGTTTGATTGGCGTTTTTTGTATTTTTGGTGACTCTGGTTTAGAAGATAATGGCGTCACTTTAACAATTGCTTCACATGATCTTGACGCATCTGGTAAGCTTTCAAGTGTTTGCCAATTTTGACTCAATGACTCAAATACCTGCTTATGCTCGTCTGAAGTATTAAACCAATTGATAAATTCAGGATCTACTTGCAAGGACTTATGCTCGCACTTAACAATCCACATTGCAGCTTCCAGTTTGATTTTAGCTATATTATTTTCCATGTGTATTTTTCTCCTGAGCGATATCACTACACATAATAAGACTAAGCGCTAAGTTTTTTTCAACCCAGCTTAATGATTTATTTTTATGTTTTGCAATTTGTTGGTTTGTCCATCCATATACCCGACTCAAAGTAAGCAAATCTCGTTTTTCTTTTGGTAACTGACTAAGTGCTAGGCCAAGTTGTTCAACCATATTTTGATCTATTACTCTTTGCTCTGGAGATACCTGATTACAAATTGCCAAATTAATTTGCTCTTCTTGCCCTGTTTCTAAAATTTGATAAGACTTGCGACTATTATCAATAATCAAATTTCTTGCAGCTGTATTTAAATAACCTTTAGGATTATTGATTTTCTTTTTTTCAGGAACACTGTGTAATTTCAGATAAAGATCTTGAAGTAAATCCGACGTCAGATCTGGGCATTTAACTTTATACTTAATAAATTTGAAAAGGTTTTGGTACTCTTTTTGGAATACCTGTAATACATGGAGTTTGCTAATAGACATATAAAAAATAATAAAAACAGCGACAATCGTTTATGATAATGATTATCACTTAGATAGCAAGTATCTATTAATGATTCATGTCACTTTTACAATTGATATTAGATACCCATGTTACTTCAAAATGCATGTTTCAAAGCTATTTGAGCGAATCCAATTCAAGGCGTGTTGGTGCAGGAAGTAGGTATTTTCAAACCAACACAACAGTGAAGTGGGTTTGCTCAGAGGCTCCGTCTCGGCGAGTTTAAACAGGGATTATGCTGCGATATTATACCAATACTAATAAATAATGCCTTACCTAAATCCTGTTTAATTCTCTGTGAAATCTCGCATTTTGAGGCATCATGGGTATAGCTGCTATTATACCAATTTCGATAATTAAGTGACCACTTAAAGCTTATGAGGTTTTACAATTCTAGGCATGTCAGTGAATTCATTATTCCCTTTAGAACTGACATAACAACGAAGTGTAAATTCTCAAAAGCTCCTTTTAGGCGGGTTTCAAAGCGCTTTATTAACGGAAATGGTATTAATCGTAATGAATAGCTAACCAAACAGTTTCTTCTTCAGGAGTCGTCCAACTCACTTTATGTTTTTGATGGGCTTTTATATTTAAGTAATCTCCCTGTTTAAGTTGTACATCTGGTTTATTATTAAACGTTAAAATTGCTTCACCCTTTAATACAATCACCCATTCATTTTGTGTTTGATCATACCAACCTGTTACTGGTGAACTGTGCCCTTTTGATAAGATTCTTTCTATTTTTACATTCATACCTGATGCTAAATTCTCGAAAACTTCCGAGCTTAGATCATCAGGAATTTCTTTAAAGATATTATTCATACTTACCTTTTATAGATTAATCACATAATAATATAAAATACTATTAAATTCATACAGTTAAATAACAAATAAATTAGTCACTAATGTTACACATTAAAGTTCTGTACAAAAAACACACAAAACATTTTACTTTAAAATTAAATTGTATATAATTTAGCCAGTTTGAAAGCGCGCAGTACATTTATGTTATATCATTTCGAAGAAACATTTCGTGTTCCTCGTTCTGTTTTTTTATAAGTACTAGTAAGACTTCCAGCAACATTGCCTTAGGGCTCAAATACTTTTAAGAAATAGGATAATATTATGTCTAATACAACTACTGGTACAGTAAAATGGTTTAACGAGGCGAAAGGTTTTGGTTTTATCGAACAAGCTTCAGGTCCAGACGTTTTTGCTCACTTTAGTGCAATCCAAGGTGAGGGTTTTAAAACCTTAGCTGAAGGCCAAAAAGTAGAGTTTGTTGTTACTCAAGGTCAAAAAGGTCCACAAGCTGAAAACATCGTAGCGCTATAATTATTAGCGTTAATACCACTATTTAGTTTCGCTTTAAATGGTCAAAAGGTAAGAATACATTCTTACCTTTATTGTTTATTACAAGTCGTTTTTGCTCCAAATTTCTAATACCCCATCTGAAGAAATAGAATATATGTCCTTGTTCCAAGATACTGCAAAATCCAAAATCATACTGCCAAAATTGTAAGATTTAATGTTTCCAAATCCGATTTCTTCACCAGATTGAGTATCCCAAAGAGATAGTTGAAATTTTGATGATGCTGTTAACAGTTTACTGCCGCTTGATAAAAAAATAGCCTGTCTAAAAAACCTAAACCTTTCTATATATTCAAGTGAGATATCCGATTGAGTTGAACCTAAATTTATTATTTTTTGTGATTTAAGTGCATCGGATACAAACACTTTTTCATTTAAACTATCATGCGTAAAACTAGTGATCCTTTGACTAAATACAGTTAACCAGATTATTTCTCCAGTATAGGAGTGCCATTGCACGACATTGCCATCATTTCCTACTGAAAAAATACTTTGTCCATTTTTATGTAGTGTTAACTTAGTAACAGAAGAGTTATGAATTTTATGTAACGACCTTTTGTTATATTTTAAATCTACATTTACAATACTACCCTCATTTAAACCTATGTATATATTATCTCCTGAATAATTAAGTAAAACTTGCGTAATTTGAATATCTTCACTAAATCCTTTTACTGGCCATGAGGTAATTACTTTTCCAGTTTCAATTGAAAAAATAGTTATATATTTTTTACCTGCACTAGCGATTACTTTTTTATCACCCGATAAAACAATATGGTACTGTAACTCTTTAAAATTTGAACTTTGATAATCAACAATTTTTTGATGGCTAGTATTTTCCCAAATAGTTATTTTTTGATTAATATCTAATAATGCAGATATCTTAGCGTCATCTGATAAATCAGCATCAACGACAGCAACCTCTATAAATTTATGGAATGATGAAGCCTTTATCTCCTTTAATTCATCATTACAGCCCAAAATAAAAATTAATGATATTAAAATATTTAAGCGTAATAATTGATTCATAATATTAAAGGTTTAAAGTCAGAACAGAGTTTGATATTAAACATCAAAACAATTTAGATCAAAACAAATTAGACTTCTGCTTACAGTGCGAATAATTATTATATTATGATTTTAAACTCCACATTACGACTTTGATAGATACGTGCACAGTAACCATTGCTTTAGAAGGAGCTAAGTAAAAGCTCTATACAATAAGTGATAACCTCTTAACTAGAGGCTTCGAACGTATGGCAGCGCTTAATTTCTTCAATTAACGCATTCGCCAGTGGAGATGCCAAATTGTTTTTCGAAGAAATTAAAACAACGGGTATTTGATAAGCGTATTTCTCAGGTAAAATGGCCTTGAATAGCCCTTTATCGACCCAATAATTCGCATAGTGATCAGGTAAATAACCTATAAATTCGCCAGATAGTATTAAATGCGCGATGCCCTCATCATGATAAGCAATAGCACTATTTTGATAGTTTAAACCGTCATTTCTGGTTTCTTTGTCACGCATATAATTACTGCTAATAACTTCTGCACCTTGTAACAGCTTATTAATTTCTAAAGGTTGGCAATCAAACAAAGGATGTTCAACACCACAGTACAAATAGTTATTTTCATTACGTAAAGGGTAATAATCTAACCCACGAAGGTGGTGCCTACTTACGCCTATTCCCACTAAAGAACGACCATTAACAACTGATGTTTCCACTTCTCTGGCTTCACATACGTTAATATCAAACTGAATATTGTCACTTTTTGCTTTTAAGGCACGAATAGTACGCGCAACGCCACATCTGGGATCACTAACCATAGTATCAATCGTTGCTATGGTTACTCGTCCTGATAGCTCATTTTTAGAACTCGCTACAGTAGTCGTAAATGCTTCACATTGTTGGAGTAGCTCTAAAGAAGCTTGATAAGTAACTCTTCCAGGCTCTGTTAATTCAAAACCACTCCTGCCGCGTTTACAAAGTTTAATACCTAAGCGAACTTCTAAATCAGATAAATGAGAACTTATGGTTGAGCGCCCAATATTTAAACGAGACTCTGCGGCCGATAATCCGCCACACTCAACTATGGCTACGAATATCCTAAGTAAACGTAAATCAACATCATGAACTTGCACGTCTTTGTTCTCTTTTTTATTAGTTTGATAAAATCGGAATGAATTACGATTATTATGCATTTGCAAAACATAATGTTCAAGTTAAAATAAATCCATTAAAGCACTTTGCGCACAGAAAAATAAATACGACTTAGGAGAGTAAGATGACTTTTAAATATGGTGTTGATCGTCTGAACCTTGATATTGTAAATGGTATTGCTGATGGCAGTATCGAAGCAGAGCTTTGCCAAGAAGCGTTAGATAAAATCAACACAAGCCGCCAAAGAGTCGAAAAAATGGCAGCTTCAGATAAAGCAGTTTACGGTATCAATACAGGTTTTGGCCCGTTATGCGATACACAAATTTCACCTGAAGATACTAATTTATTACAAAAAAACTTGCTTATTACTCATGCTGTTGGTGTTGGAGAACCAATTGCTAAAGCGATTTCAAAACTGATGCTGATCACTAAGGTACATGCTTTAAGTCAAGGTTTTTCTGGTATTCGCTTAGAAACTGTTGAAAGAATGTTAGCGTTTATCGAACTTGATCTTATCCCTGTAGTACCTGAGCAAGGCTCTGTAGGTGCGTCGGGTGATTTAGCGCCACTTTCTCATTTATTTTTACCGCTTCTAGGTGAAGGTGAGTTTTGGCAAGATGGTAAAATAGTACCTGCCGCTAAATTACTTAGCGAACATGGTTTAGAAATTATGGAACTTCATGCTAAAGAAGGTTTAGCATTAATTAACGGCACGCAATTTATATTATCTCATGGCATCACAGCGTTAACTAAAATGCGTTACTTATTAAACCTTGCAGATATGACGGGTGCTATGAGTATTGAAGGTATGCAAGGCAGCGAACAGCCATTTAGAGATGAGCTACACCAAACACGTGCATTTAAAGGTAATCTTGAAGTTGCCACTCGTATGAGAAGTTTCTTTAAAGATTCACAAAATATGGCAGATCATGAAGAATGTGATCGTGTTCAAGACCCTTATTCATTAAGATGTATTCCACAAGTGCATGGCGCATCACGTAATGCGTATTATCACCTAGAAGAATTAGCTGAAATTGAAATGAATTCAGTAACAGATAACCCAATTGTTATCAGTAGCGAGGAAGCAATTTCTGGCGGTAGTTTCCATGGACAACCTCTTGCTATGGTGCTTGATTATACATCAATAGCAGCTGCAGAGTTAGGTAATATTTCAGATCGTCGTTGTTACCTCTTATTAGAAGGTTTACACGGTTTACCGAGGTTATTAACTTCTGCAGGAGGCTTAAACTCAGGCATGATGATCCCGCAATATGCAACAGCAGCACTTGTAACAGAAAACAAATCTCTTTGTTTTCCGCCATCAGCTGATAGTGTACCTACATCTATGGGTCAGGAAGATCACGTATCTATGGGGAGTATTTCTGGTAGAAAACTAAATCAGATCTTAGGTAATCTTGAAAAGATACTTGCTATCGAGTTAATGTATGCTGCACAAGCTATCGAATTTAGACGCCCTAATAAGTGCTCAGACATTATAGAAGAAAACTTCCAAGTGATCAGAGCAAAAGTAGCTAAGCTTGAAGAAGATAGGCTTTTAAAGCCTGATATCGATGCCATGATCGCATTGGTGAAATCACAAGCGTTTACAGTTAAATAAAGGGAGCCTTTTACTATGGAGACAGCAATGAATTTTCAAGAAAAAATTAAACAAGGGATCCCTAGCGAATTACCACAAGCAAAGGCTTATCCTGCAGATGCGAATCGTGCCCCAAAGCGCAAAGATATCTTATCAGCTGATGAAAAACAGCTGGCGCTAAGAAATGCGCTGCGTTACTTCCCTAAAGAGTGGCATCAAGAATTAGCAGGTGAGTTTGCTCAAGAGCTAAAAGATTTCGGTCGTATTTATATGTACCGTTTCAAACCGAGCTATGATTTAAAAGCACGTTCTGTTTCTGATTACCCTGCAAAGTGCGAGCAAGCTGCGGCAATTATGTTGATGGTTGATAACAACCTAGATCCTGCCGTTGCGCAACACCCCGAAGAGTTAATTACCTATGGTGGTAATGGTGCAGTATTCCAAAACTGGGCGCAATATATATTAGCGATGAAATATTTGAGTGAAATGGAAAGTGACCAAACACTCCACATTTATTCTGGTCACCCAATGGGATTATTCCCATCTTCAAAAGACGCACCGCGTGTTGTTGTAACCAATGGTATGATGATACCAAATTACTCAAAACCTGATGACTGGGAAAAATTCAATGCATTAGGTGTAACACAATACGGACAAATGACTGCGGGTTCTTTCATGTATATCGGCCCACAAGGTATTGTTCATGGTACAACTATTACCGTGATGAATGCGTTCCGCAAAGTATTAAACAAAGGCGAATCTTCTAAAGGAAAAATATTCCTAACAGCTGGCTTAGGAGGCATGAGTGGTGCCCAACCTAAAGCGGGAAATATTGCTAATTGTATTACTGTTTGTGCTGAAGTAAATCCAAATGCTGCAACTAAACGTCATCAACAAGGTTGGGTTGATGAGTTAATTGATAACATGGATGAACTTGTTGCACGTGTGAAAAAAGCACAAGCAAATAAAGAAGTTGTATCGATTGCATACATAGGAAACATAGTAGATGTATGGGAGAAATTCTATGAAAAAGAAATTTTCATACACCTAGGTTCTGATCAAACATCATTGCATAACCCATGGTCAGGTGGTTACTACCCAGTAGACATTAGCTATCAAGAATCTAATCGATTAATTCGTGAAGAGCCTGAATTATTTAAAGTAAAAGTACAAGAAACACTTAAGCGCCATGCCGATGCCGTCAATAAACATACTGCTAAAGGTACTTATTTCTTCGATTACGGCAACGCTTTCTTACTAGAAGCTTCACGCGCCGGCGGCGATGTGATGGCTGAAAATGGCATAGACTTTAAATATCCATCTTATGTTCAGGATATTCTTGGTCCTATGTGTTTTGATTATGGTTTTGGCCCATTCCGCTGGGTATGTGCCTCAGGTAAGCCTGAAGATTTAGATAAAACCGATGCTATTGCAGCAAACGTTCTTGAAAAAATAATGCAAGAATCACCTGAAGAAATTCAGCAACAAATGCAAGACAACATTACCTGGATTAAAGACGCTAAGCAAAACAAGTTAGTTGTTGGCTCACAAGCACGAATTCTTTATGCTGACGCGCAAGGCAGAATGGAAATAGCTACTGCCTTTAATGATGCGATTAATAGTGGTGAAATTGGTCCAGTAGTTTTAGGTCGTGATCACCACGATGTGAGTGGTACAGATTCGCCATACCGCGAAACATCTAATATTTATGATGGTAGTCGTTTTACCGCAGATATGGCAATTCACAATGTGATTGGTGATAGCTTTCGCGGTGCAACTTGGGTATCAATCCACAATGGCGGCGGTGTTGGCTGGGGTGAAGTAACCAACGGTGGATTCGGTATGCTACTTGATGGCACGGTTGATGCCGAACGCAGACTAAAATCTATGCTGTTGTTTGATGTTAACAATGGTATTGCGCGTCGTAGCTGGGCACGAAATGAAGAAGCTAATTTTGCGATAAAACGTGAAATGGCAAGAACACCTAAGCTTAAAGTAACACTAGCGAACCTTGTTGATGATGATATTTTAAATAATTTATCACTGTAGCGATATAAAACATTCAAGCTATTTCACTATCAGTGGAATAGCTTTTTTTATGTCCATTCCACATAGAAATTCGCGATTTCAGCAAGTCGACAGCTTTTACTAATGGATTATAATAGGACGTTAAAATAGCAGCTTCGGTTCCTTTAGAATGACCAAATATGCCAATAGCGCCTTTCTTAACTAATCTATGACTGTCTAACCAACTTACTGCGGTATTAAAATACTCAATTGGTATATTCACTAAATTTTTTGGTAACTCTTTAGAGCCAAAATAGCGAATATCAAGAACAACAAAACCTGATAATGAAAGCCACTTAGCATCTTGGTTTTGATATCCTCCGCCTGAGCCACCGATAAGTAAAACAGCGGGGCTTAGTTTGTCTGTATCGGGTAACCATAACCGCCCTAAAAGTTGATTAAATTCAATTGTTTCGTATCGAATATCTAACTCTTCAGCGGTAGCATACGCTTGAGTGATTAGTAATATAACACAGACTAAATATTTCCAGATCGTTTTTAAACTCAGATTCTTTCCAATCATCTTATTAAGTTCTCCATACATGGATAGTCGGCATAACGCATAATGTGAACTCCCCATCCAATAGGTATTTTGCCATATTGATAGTGTGAAAAATCAATTAATACAGAGTCCGTTTGTTTTGAATTAAAGTTGTTAGTAGTGATTTAGCCAAATTAGTTTTATACCCATGATACCTCAAAATTCGGGATTTCAGTGAGAATTAAACAGGATTTAGGTAAGACATAGATTGAAGAGACTAGTTGTTCCCTTATCAAAATCAATAACGCAGCATCAATCCTATTTAAATTCATTCTACATAGCAAATTTGAACTAGATTGTTGATCTGAGTCAAGTCGTTACTACCAGTTAATTATCCAGAAGTGAATGATCTTTTCACATTATTTTCACAATGAAACGTTTATTTTATGGTTGTAGTCACCAAACATCTAAAATAAATAAGGAATTTAATATGAATTTAAAATATGTTTTTACGCTCATACTGCCCCTCATTATGTGCTTTTGTAGTTTTATAACCCATGCAGCTCCTAAAGTACTTATCGTAGTCAGTAGTTATGGCCAAAATGCAGGAGAAACAAAACCAGGATTTGAATTTGATGAGTTTTCACAATCATATTCAATTTTCAAAAAAAATGGTTTAGCAATTGATATTGCATCGCCAAAAGGAGGTAAAGTTGAAGCTGATAAATATGATGCTACAAAGCCTTATAATCAAGTTTTTTTAACCGATCAGCAAGCTGTTAATAAATTAGACAATTCATTGAAATTATCCAATATTAATTCTTCCGATTATTCAGCCATATTTGTTGTGGGTGGTAAAGGTGCTATGTTTGATTTACCGAAAGATGAATTTTTACAAACTTTGATTGCTGATGTTTATCAAAATAATGGCTCTATTGGCGCTGTATGTCATGGCCCTGCAGCTTTAGTGAATGTTAAATTATCTAATGGCAATTATTTAGTTACTAATAAAAAAGTCAATGGATTTACCAATCAGGAGGAAGCTGTGTTTGGTAAAAAGTGGTCTAAAGAATTTGATTTTTTATTAGAAACCAAGCTAAAGGAACGTGGTGCAAAGTACCAAAGCAGTCCAATGATGTTAGCCCACTTAGCCAGTGATGAGCGTTTATTTACCGGTCAGAATCCAGCTTCAACAGCTAAAGTAGCAGAAGCATTAGTTAAGTCTCTAGGGATTACTTTAGTTAAACGTATTCCTTGGGATGATGAAAGAACTTATGGGCTGATTGCTCAAGTACTTGATGGTAAAAACAATGCAACTGATAAATACAAAAAGTCATCTGCGGGTTTTCAGCCTCAGTTGCTTGCAATGTATGGGTTTTACAGCTTAAAGTCAGCAAAAAATGATACAGAAAAGTTAAAGTCACTCTCTTTAATGGAGCTAGGCGCACTCTATTTTGACCACCCAAAGTTGAGCTTAATTATGGCTAAAGGATTTACTAGTTTAGGTCAGATTCACAAAGCAAAAAGTACATTGCAGGCTTTAATAAAAAGCCATCCTGAGCACCAAGAAGCACAAGAAATGTTAAAAACTTTCTAACTGTAGACTATTTTAATGAAGAAAGTATCAGTCACTCTGATACTTCTCTTTAAAGAAAAAATGCTTGGTATTGCTTTGGCGTAACGGCTAATCTTTTTTTAAAGTTACGCTGCAAGTGACTTTGATCTGCAAAGCCTAACAAATGAGAAGTATCTAAGATTGAGTAACCTGATTTTAATAAGTTTTTAGCTTGCTTTATACGCTCATCTAACTGATAGGCATGTGGTGATAAACCATAAGTTTGCTTAAAGCTTCGGATCAAATGAAATCGACTTAATCCTGACTCTTGCATTAATTCATCTAATGAATGGTTTATGTTTATTTCATCGGATATAAGTTCTTTCACTTTGCGTACATTCACTGAGTCGATCTTTTGTTGTTTTTTAATTAAGAAATATTGTTGTAAATACTCTATAAGTTGGCTTTCCAACACTAGCGGATTTTTTTCAAGTAATAACTGATTAAATAAGCAGGAAAATTGCTGGTATGATTGTCATGATTGAGTTCCTATTCATTTTTATACTTTGAATATACTCAAAATGGATTATAGAATATTGAACAAAATTGCTATTTATAACAATTGTATTTTATATTTAGACCATTTAAATTGACCATATATTTATTGGAATGGGTATAATGTCAGAGCGTTGACTCATTGATGTCATGTTGGTGTCACCTTAATGTCTGCATCATTTTAACCCACTATGTTTATTATCTGTTTTCGAATTAATATAAAACAAGGTAAACCTTATGAGTAACATAATGAAACTAAATTATAAAAAAATAAAAAGCCTCAGAGAAAAACATTATTGGAGCCAAGACGAACTAGCATCTATTTCAGGGCTGAGTATAAGAACAATTCAAAGAGTTGAAAAAACAGGAAATAGCTCGCTTGAAACAATGAAAGCCTTAGCATCTGTATTTAAAGTAGACCCATTATCACTCAATAATCAAGCACCTATTCAGAATGTAACTTTTAGCTTTATTAGCAAGTTTGGCTGGATATTATTTTTATCATTTGCCATCATTTTATTGGGTGCCTGGGTGATAGATATTGTGATCCCTACCCTAAAAGGTGCAAATTTTAATAATCAGTATGAGATCCATGGAAATTTTAGATATCTTGATTTTGCCACGATGAGTTTTGTTATTGGTTTTATATGGCTAAGTATAAATGTGACTGTAGACTACTTTAGGAAGAAGCGCATATGTAAACGCGATTTAAAACAGTGGTTACTTTATACAGTATTACATAGTAACCACCTATATTTAAAACTTTGATTAAATAAACTGCCCGTCATATAAAAAACGCCTTTCTACATTTAACATATTGAGGTAGTGTCAGTTTTGCTTCATAGGATGTTAGTCATTACTTAATATCATTTTCAGATATTGATAACCATTGTTTATATGTGCCAGTAATAAAAAGTAAGCTAAATATCAAACAAATCAATGATGTTACCATCATAAAAATAGGTCTTGCTTGAAGCTCATTAAGGTATGGATGATTAATATTTATAAACATCAAAATAATACCAAATATTGCTCTTATCATTAGAATTGAAGAAATCAAAACCAAACCAATTTTTAATAATGGTAAACGCTTTATTACACCTGCACCTGAAAAAGCGTACGCTGACCAAATAAATAGAATTAATGTGATAACTAAAATAACAATCGTGGGATAAGCCAAGCCATCTTCAGCCATTTGGGCCATTCCCTCGCCCGCCCCCATAAAACGATAAAAATCTGGCCCACCTATTATGGTAACAAGGTGAAGCAAAGCACCTATCGCACACAATATTCCAGCAATAACTAATGGGACTTTACGACTAAACATGGTGATTTAACCTTTAAAAATTAAAATATCGCTAATTTGACAATTAAATATAAATAGATAATGTATTAACTAGATACTTCGCCTATCTTATTGTGGGTGACGCTAGAATACAAATACTCATTTAATATATTCAGGTCTTTAAAGAAGGTTTAATATGAAAAACGGATTCAGAATATTACTGCTAATTATCGTTATGTTTGCTTTATATGGCGGTTTTACAACTCAAATATGGTCATATCCAATAGGGATCATGGCACTGTGTTTTTTATGTTTTCTGGGTACTTTAAAAAAGACAGGAAAAACGAATATAAGTACAACAAGCCAAGCATCTAAAAATGGTGATATTACCCCAATAATTGTCGCTTCTGGGGTAGCATCTAATACATCATCTAGTAACAGCTCTTCAGGTTCTGGTGGCGGCGGCGGCGGGTGTTAAAGTGTATTTCATTCCACTTTATTGAATCAGAGTATACCTTTTTAGTGTATGCTCTTTTTTTGCTTAAAAAGTTAAGCTAAATGTGGCACCTTGTTTGTCTGACTTTTTAAGTACAATATTGCCGCCATGGGCAATCATTACCTGTCTTGTTAGAGCCAAACCAATTCCTGAACCATCTTTCTTTGTTGTGAAATATGGCACAAATATCTGAGAAGTGAGTTTTTCAGGAATGCCACAACCATTATCAGACACCTCAATAACCACTCGACCACGTAAGTTTAAACTCGCTGTTAACTCTACGTATGCGTCAATGTTATTTTGAAATGCTTGCTCTGCATTTTTTAATAAATTAATCAAAACTTGCTCTATCATTTCTCGATCAATAAAAACATCTAACTCATTTGGCAAAACTTTACTAACGAGTTTTATATTTCTATTTTGCCAGCTTTGCGTTGCAACCGTTTCGACTTGTTTAAACAATTGAGATATCTTAATCTGACTTTTATTTGGCGGAGGTAATCTCGTTAATTGTCTGTAACTCGTTACAAATTTCATTAAACCGTTACTTCTTCTCGCAACCGTTTCAACAGCACTATGCACATCTGCTAAGTCTTCACTGAGTTGAGGTTGGTTTTGTATTTTATGTTGCATATCATCTACAATATCAACAGCGGTTTTAGCTAATGACGCAACAGGTGTAACACTATTCATAATTTCATGAGTTAATACACTGACTAAATCTTGCCAAGCATTTAATTGCGCTGTATCTAGCTCTGTTTGAATATCTTGCATGCTTAACAATATTTCTTTTTGTCCCGAAGTAATGATCTGTGTGACTGCAATACTTAATCTATGCTCTACACCATCAATTTCTAAATTAAGCAACTGACGCTTACCTAATGTAAATGTTTTTATTTTTGCTGGAAAGCTGTGAGCAAATTGAGCAAAGTCTCTGATATGGTTAATATCATGAGTGCCAAATAATCGTCTGGCGCTGTTATTCCAAACAGTCACTTTGCCATCAATATGAATGCTTAATAAAGGTACAGGTACATGTTCTATGACTGCTTTGATATGTTTAAGTTCTTGCTCTTGAGAAGATCTTAGTTGTTGTAAACGATTTAAAATATCTTGAAATGTGTTAGATAACCCGTCAAATCCCGAACCCATTTGTTTTGCATCAAATCGTTGTGAAAAATCAGCATAACGCGCGGCATCAAAAAACCGTGTTAATTCTTCATTGGTTTTTGATACAAAACGAATCATTTCATAAAACTGGAAGCCCAGCACTAAACTCATTAATACACTTACTGCATGATACCCTGGACTCATAATAATTTGAGTTAAAATCACTACAGATACAATAACACATATCGTGCGCGCTATAATCAGATATGAAAACTTTTTAAAGCCCATATTTTTCCATCCTTCGATATAAAGCTGCGCGTGTTAATCCAAGTTCTTTAGCTGTATGACTGATATTAAAACCATGCCTTTTAAGTGCCTGTGCAATTGCATTTCTTTCTATTTTCTCTAAATTTAAATCATCAGGTAAATGCAGCGGATCACTGTTTTCTAAATTTTGACTACCAATAGCTGCAAGACTCATTTCTAGCTGAAAATCTGTATTTTCTAATTGTTCAGATTGACTTAGAATAATCGCGCGCTCAATCGTATGACGTAGCTCCCGGATATTCCCAGGCCAAGCGTAAGACTCTATGGCTTTTAATGCTTCTGCAGTCATTAACTTTGGTTGTTTATTGTATTTTTTACAATACAATTCAATGTAATAATGCGCGATAGATGCAATATCACTGGTCCTTTGCCTCAATGGGGGCAAATCTATTTCAACGGTATTTAAACGAAATAATAAGTTTTGTCTAAATTGTGTTTCCTTTTTAAGCATCTGTTTGTCAATATTTGTGGCGCTAACAATTCGCACATTAAACGGTATTGCTTCGTTTGCACCAAGAGGAGTGACTTTTCTCTGCTCAAGTACGGTTAATAATTTTGCTTGCAGATGAAGTGGTAAGTTTCCAATTTCATCCAAGAATAGCGTACCGCCATCAGCGGCTTTTAATCGACCTACTCTATCTTGTTGTGCCCCGGTAAATGATCCTTTTTTATGACCAAATAATTCACTTTCAAATACAGTTTCAGAAATGGCACCTAAATCAACAGACATAAATACATGACGACTTCGTAAGCTTTGATTGTGAATTTCACGGGCAACCAGTTCCTTTCCTGTGCCATTTTCCCCTAGTATCAGCACATTTGCGTCTGTGGGCGCAGATCGTTGTATCAAAGAATGAATTTGCTGCATTGAAGGTGAATGTCCAATAATGGTCTGTTTTCCCACTGAATTTGCAGCTTCTACTAATACCTTGTTTGTTTCACGTAAGGTTTGTGCTTCAGAACGTGATTTGCCTAAAAGCACTGCGCTAGAGATGGTTGCAATTACTTTTTCGTTATCCCAAGGTTTGGCTATAAAATCTGTTGCGCCTAGTTTCATCGCATCAACTGCAACATCAACACCGCCATGGGCTGTGATCATAATGATCACACTTTGTGGGTTTATTTCTAATATTTTTTTTAACCAATAGAAGCCTTGTTCTCCCGAACTTTCACCAGGTTCAAAGTTCATATCTAATAATATCGCATCAAATACTTGCCCTGATAAAAAGGTCGGAATATGTTCAGGCACATTACAAATACTTACTTGCGTAAACTTCCTTTTTAATAATAATTTTCCCGCAGACAAGATATCTTCATCATCATCTACTATCAAAATTCGGCCTGGCACTTTCACATTTTTATCCATTTAAACACATTATTAGGTCTATTTTAATGTTCATTAACGTACAGTTTTTTTAAGTTAAATTATAATAAATATCTAATATCTATTTAAAAACAATAGATTATAAATTGGCACTGTTTTTGTAATAGCTATGTGTCTTTGAATTATAAAAATACAATATCGACTTAATGATTGTATTTATTACTGAGAAATAAATATGAAACACGAATCACATATTAATATAACGCCCGACACACCTGAAGTGCTATCAACTCGCAATCTCTCTGGAATGGATCGCAAAGTTACCGCTTCATTCAACCCAATAAAAAAATGGCTTGTCAGTTTATTTATAACACTATGTGTGATCGTTATTGCATATAATGTAATGTCTAAATCAAGTGGAAAAGCTTTATCGGTTGATAGTAATAAAATTGTGATTTCACCTGTTACATCGGGTATCTTTGAAGACTTTATTCCTGTACGAGCACGGGTAACGCCTGCAAAAACCGTATTTCTTGATGCCATAGAAGGCGGCCGAGTTGAAAAAATATTAGTTGAAGATGGTAGCAGTTTAAAAGCTGGCGACTTAATTGTTGAACTGTCAAATACCTCTTTGCAACTCAATGTATTAGGAAATGAAGCTAGAGTGGCTGAGCAACTGAATAATATGCGTAGCATAGAACTCAATTTAGAACAAAATCGTTTAAAACATAAAAGCAATATTATCGACATTAAGCATCAAATAAAACTCTTAACGCGCACTTTAAAGCGAGAAAAAGAGTTATTGCGTTTACCTGAAGTAAACAGTGTCACCTTTTCTTCTGAAGCGCCCTCCCAAGATAATGAAAATAATCGTGGTTTTAAGCTATTAGAGCCTCATGAAGGTAGTATAAGTAACAAAGCATTAAGCATGAATCAGTACAATATGGGCTATGGTTTCTTTGAAGCTTATAAAATAAAACCACTTGCGGGGAGACTTTTTGATGAAAACTTTGGCACTGATAACATCAAAACAGTCGCTGACGGTGAAGTGGGTCAAGCCAGTGCGATACTTAATAAATCAGCTTTGAAAAAATTTGGTTTTGGCAGTGCACAAGACGCTATTGGAAAAACATTGGCAACTCATATACGCGGAAAACAGCATTTAACCATTATTGGTGTTATCCCCGATATTTACTTTAGATCGATTAAATTTGGTATTAGAGCCTCGGTATATACGCAAAATCCAGAACGTTTCAACGTCGCTAATATTTCTTTTACTACGAATAATATATCTAGCTTAGTGAGCAGTATTGAAGGCGTATGGAAGAACAGCGTACCAATGCAACCCATTAACTTAGAGTTTTTAAGTGAAATGATGGCAGCGCAATATAATGACGAGAAAACAACAGCACAGTTATTTTTAGTTTTCTCATTGTTAGCGATTGTTATTGCGTGCTTAGGTTTATATGGATTATCGGCATTCACAGTTCAGCGTAGAACCCGAGAAATTGGCATTCGTAAAGTAATGGGTGCTAGCATAAAAGACATAGTTACCCTGCTTATTTGGCAATTTTCTAAGCCCGTTTTGCTTGCAAACTTAATCGCTTGGCCTATTGCAACTTATATAATGATAACTTGGCTAGAACGCTTTCCATACCGCATTGATACATTTTGGTTAGTTCCAATTTGTCTTATTGTTGGCTTATTTTCTTTAATTATTGCTTGGAGTACAGTGGGGGGCAATACAGCAACTGTGGCAAGAAAAAATCCAGTGAAATCTTTGAGGTATGAATAATATTAAGTAAAAGCATAAAGCTCGGTAATTTAAAAATGAACCGAGCTTTTCTCTTAGTACTTATATTCCATAGTTAACAATGCAATTTCTTTTTTAGCGCTTAGAGGGGAATGAAACATAATTACTTCTTCATTCTGTGTAATATCAGAAATCATCAATTTGGAGTCTAAATCTTGATAAACCTGCTTACTTAGCGAAGATTTTAAGTCCACTACCCAAAGTTTATTATTATCACCGAGATTCACTTCAATTAGTGCATTTTTATCAGTAATGAGTATATTTTCAACATGACCATTTTCCGCATACCAAAGTTTTGAAATCAGTTTATTATTGTCGATTTTAAATATCTGATTATTGTTATTAAAATAAATATTATCGTTTAAATCTAAAGCTGAACAACTTGCAATCATATCCGCTAAAGTCTCTATTTTTCTTGATTCTAGATACAACTTTGCAGGTTTTGGCATTCCATCTTTTATTAGGTTAACAAGTAAAGCATGATCTTTATTAAACCAATCTCTAATATAGATTTTATATTCTAATGCTTCTTTTGTTAATTCTAACGCTGTATTAGCATCAAATATATATAATTGACTCGTAGTTGCTAAAGCGACTTTATTCCCATCAGGTGACCATGTAAAACCAAATAATTCTTCATGTTCAGGATTAATAAATAATACCTGTTCGCGACCTGCTTCATTAATAATTAATTGTGGAAACCCTCGTCTGCTTGTTTGGTATACAAACCGCTTTGCTGAAGGCGAATATAACGGCAGTACATCTAACGCTTCGGTATCTATCACTTTTGTAAGCTTTTGCTGTTCCTCAGGTTTAAACTCCAAAATATCAATATCATAATTAGCTAATTCCATGAGTATTTTATTTGAATTTTTTGCGTAAAAAGCATTTGTAACAATTTTATAATTTGAAAAAGGTATTTGTGCTATTTTTCCATCTAAAGAAATATTAAATAACTTTTCTCTACTAGAGATCAGTAACGATTCATTACTAGGTTGCCAAGACAGACTATGTATACCATTGTCTATATGTATCAATTTTCTTCGATTTGATGAAATAAGATCATACAAATCTATTCTATACAGGTTTGCTTTTTCACTGACAGCAATGGCTAAATTTTGCTTATCTTCAGACAAAGCAATATCAATAATCTCTAATAATGGTGCTGTATATTGGTAAAGTATTTCAGTGCTATTTTTCGATAGGTTTCGTTTTATTATTGAGAAATCTTTACCTTTTGACTTTACGGCAATTACAAATTCATTATCAGAAATCCATTCTACACGGCTTATAATATCATCAACGGAAGTAAATAATAATTGAGATTCTTGTGTCATTTTCTTAGAAATAGGATTAAAGGCATATAATGCGATATGGTTCATTTTTCCTCTTTTATAAACCAGTGTTAAGCCATTATCTTGATAGGCCCAAGAGAGCGATTTTATATTTGAAAATATGCCATTAATCAAAATCTCACTTTCAGTGATAAGATTTTTAACTATAATATGTTGTTGCCCAGAATCACTTTCTCTTACAAACGCAATGTATGATCCATTAGACGAATAGCTTGGTAAATATTCATTATTGCTATTTGAAGTAAGCGGTGTCAGTGAATAACTTTGAGGTTTGTTAGACACATCCATTATCTGAATAAAATACAAACCAAGCAAACATAAAGTAATTAATAGAGGTGCAATCACTGATATTTTTTTATATCTATTGTTTTCTTTTTTCGACTTATCATTAATAGCTTCAATTGGAATATCAATACTATACCCTCGTTTAGGATGAGTGATTATAATCGAAGAATTTGATGCTTTTTCGCCTAATGCTTTTCTTAACAAAGAAATGCAACGTAAAATTGATGAATTATTAAATGTCGTTCCAGGCCAAAGTGTCTCATGAAGTCGCTGTTGACTCACAACTTCCCCTAAATGTTCACACAGGAGTCGCAACATATCCATGACTTTAGGCTCTACACTGATGACTTTCTCATTTCTTGTGATTTTACAACGTTTTACATCAACGAGTGAGTCACCTAATCTAAAATATTCCATTTATTAATTCTTATTATTTACATATAAAACAGTTACTAAGGAAAACATAATAAAAACATAAGCCCCTTATTATTGCATAATTGGTTGAGTTCCATAATGTAAGTTGTTCTAAAAATATTACAAGGAATATCAATGAAACTTTGCTTACTCATACCCTTATTTATCATTTCTTTTGCATCAGATTGTTTTGAAAAACTTTCTTATGGACAAAAACATACCATTTTTTCTAAGACGTTAAATCAAAAAAGAGATTATTATGTGCACCTACCTGATAGCTATAACACATCACAAAGAAAGTACCCTATCTTATATTTACTACATGGACAATGGGATATGTTATCTGCAGTAGCAAGTATAGAACTTTTGAGTAATGAAATACCTGAAATTATTATCGTGGGAGTTCAGAGTCAAGGACAAGAACTACACCCTATAAAGGGAGATGTTAAACAACAAACAAAACTATCACAATTTCTAAGTAATGAGCTTATTCCTCATATTAATTTTCACTATCGCGTTGCACAGTTTAAAATACTTTCAGGCCATTCAAATGCAGGTAGATTTGTTATGAATGAGTGGATAAGAGATGGACTTGTGTTTTCACATTATTACGCCTTTAGCCCTTCCTTAGATGATAATCAAATAAATATCAGACTTGAAAAGCTAACCATGGAAGAAACAAAGAAAAAATCGTACCTTACTCTCACTTTAGCCAATGAGGGTGAGCATATGCTCAAACCCTTTAAAGAAATACAAACAATACTTAAACAGTACAAAAGCAAAACGTCATTAACTACTCATTTTACTGATGAAACTCACAGTTCAACTCGCCACAAGTCACTCATGCATTCTTTAAGAAATACATTCACTGGTTGGCAACCTTCATATGAAACTAAAATAGGTAACTTTGAAAATCTGAAACGTCACTATGATGATTTTGGTACTCGTTTTGGATTTGATGCTCAAATTGACTTAGAGTTACTACAAAGGTTAAGTGTATATTTTGCAATGTCTACTAAGCCAGAAGATGCTCTCAATATTAATCATGTAATTAACTATGGTTTAAATTTAAATAGAAACAACGCTGATGCTTTCTGGCAGATGACTCATTATTTAAAAGAAATTGATGACCTCGCATCTGCAAAAAAAATTGAAGAAAAAATTTGTACTCTTCAACCTGACTTTAATCATTGTTATACCATTAAATCCGATAATTGAGAGACCACTCAGATCTTATGAGGTTTACAATTATAGGAATGTCAGTGAATTCATGGTTATTTCCTTTAGAAATAACAAGAGTCGCTAATACGACTCTTGTTATATTGACTTAATTTTAGCGGGAGGTACTAAAGGCCTTTAAAAGCAGTTTCTACTTGTGCAAAATGTGCTAATACTTCTTCAACTTCATGTTTTGCTTTTTCACGTTGTTTATCAGTTTTAATACCTATAACGGCCATCGCTTGTACTGTAGCTGGATGAACTAATAAATCTTTTGCATGGTAACAATTTGCATCTGTAAATTGTGGTAATTTTCCGTCAGCATGATATCCCGATTCAATTTCACTTAAAGGTAATGTTGGAATAATATCAGCCGCTTTGCTTACTGCTGTTAAGTATTCATCACACTGAGGGAATTTGGCGATAAATGCTTTTAAGATAGGTTGAGATACTTTAACTAAAGTAGCTGAGTACTTCTCAACTTTTGCATTATTACCTTGATTTGAAATCAATGAAACAAGTTGTTGTGCATTGTCTTTATAAGTTGCAAATAGAGCATCTGGATTTTGTGCAACTTCGTTTTTTGTCATAGAACATGCTGATAATGCTATAACTGCTGAAATACATAATAATTTTTTCATAATAACCTAGCCTGATCACTAAATATAAAAAATAATGATAACTATTATTATTAATAATAGCTAGGTTAATATGCGATTAAAAGATCTCTATATGATTTTAAGTGTACAATTGTGGCCGGTTAAACCTCTATACTTCACCTTGTTAAAATAAAATGTAGAAATATATACTATCTGCTTTATTCAGTCGAGCCAGCAAAGATGTCACAATAAGTATATATTGGACTCTTGTATTTTATTGTATAATGGGTTTATTTGTTTGAAATCAACTTCTTTAAATGGCTCTAATTCTTCAGGCGTGTTCTCTTTCATTAACCCTGTTTTTTGCTCTTCTAATTGTGCTTTCAGGTCCTTGATACGTTGTAATAAAGTATATTTATCTGATTGTGTTAAAGCCGTTGAACTTTTAATATGTTGACCAGTTAAAGTCAACATATCTATTTTTACTTCAATCTCTTTAACCTTTAAAAAACCTATACCTAAGCTTAATCTTGAGAACAAAATCGCCAATTTCATTTCATCTTGTTCAATCTCAACTTCAATTGGAATATCAATGATTTCTTGTATTATTTTATTATAAAAGTCTAATTCTTTACTTTTCACATCAATGCTAAGTTCACTATAAACTGACTGTACTCTCTCCGAAATGCTATTCCTAGTGAATTTATCGATTAAATTTGACTCTTTAAATATCTCTTCAAATAGTTTAAAGCCCGTAGTTGTGAATAATTGATTGCTAATAATCGACATATTTCCCCCTTAACTGAGTAAATTATCTTGGAATTATTAAGCCAGCTTACTCAGGATTTATAATATTAATTAGCTTTTTAATGAATAATTTCACTGCTTTTTTATCATCAAACTTAAATGATATGCCATAATATATTTCGTTTATGCCCTTATGCACTCTTTTTGGGAAGCGTGTCATTTCAGCATTATGAAAAAAATCACTTCTTTTAGTTACACCTTCAATACCAATTAAATCAACTGTAAAGACTTCAAATACTGGCCGTATAATTATATGCGGGGTATTACCTTCAATATGCAGATAAAAAGCCTCTTTCACTTTTGGTAGCATATACTCAGTGATTTTTTTCATTGAGAAGTTAGTTCTACACTCTAGGTTTGTTAACACAGTTTTTATATCTTGTTCTTCAATACTCAAAACCAACTCTCTTAATTATTATGATTTTAATACCAATACTGCTTAGTGTAAGGGTTTAAAGCTATATTAAATTGTTTGTAACTGTATTGAGTAACGAAATTTTAATATAATTTCAAGGATTTTGCTACACTTTTAAAATTAGATTTTCATTATCGTTATCTGAAATTAATTAACGGCATTACTTTCTGCTATGCTTGGTTACGATATCTATTGAACCTAAACAATAAAATCAATACAGATGATGGTGATTATTACGGATTAGGGGTTTTTAAAACAACTTTAAATGGTAAAGCTTCAAAGTTAAAAAAGTGATAGCACTTACAATAAAGTACTATCACTTTTACAAGTACCTGTTTTCTAAATGCGTTTTGAAATATTGTGCATTTAAGATTTCACCTGTGGCTTTTTTTACTAATTCATCTGTTGAAAGTAAAGATGCTTTTGACCATATATTTTTACTTAACCAGTCAAAAATAGGTTCAAAGTTTTGCTGACCAACTAAGTTATCTACATCTTTTTCTTTTTTCATTGCCGACATAAACTGTGCAGCGTACATCGCACCTAATGTATATGATGGAAAATAACCGAAAGAACCATCAGTCCAATGTATATCTTGCATGCAGCCATTTTTATAATTATTTTTTGTAGATAAACCCAAGTACTTTTGCATTTTAAAATCCCATAATTCGGGGATGTCTTTATGACTTATTTTGCAATTCATTAAATCACGCTCAATTTCATAACGTAAAATGACATGCGCCGGATAGGTCACTTCATCTGCATCAACACGAATTAATCCAGGAGTTACACGGGTATAAAGCTTTAAAAAATTATCTCTTCCAAATACAGGTGAATCGGTGTATTTAAATGCAGAAGCGGTCATAGGCGCCAGCTTATTTATAAAAGCTTCGCTACGCCCTAGTTGCATTTCAAAAAATAAACTTTGAGACTCATGTATGCCCATAGAGCGCGCGCTACCTACAGGTAATGAGTTTAGCGCTTTAGGTAAACCTTGCTCATAACGTGCATGGCCTGTTTCATGAACGATACCCATTAATGATTGTATAAAATCATTCTCATCATATCGGGTTGTAATTCTGACATCAGAAGGCACTCCGCCACAAAAAGGATGAGCACTGACATCTAATCGGCCATGATTAAAATCAAAACCAAGCATCTTCATTACATCTAAACCCAGCTGTTTTTGATGTGCTTGAGGGTATTGACCCTGCGGTAAAATAAATGACTCTTTTCCCTGTTTTTCCGTAACTTGCTTGATTAAACTTGGTAACCAAGTTTTTACGTCACTAAATAACACATCTAAAGATCGTGTTGTTGTGCCAGGCTCATATAAATCTAGCATGGCATCATAAGGGGTTAAACTTGCTTCTTGTGCCCTTATTTGAGCTTCTTCTTGAGATAAAGCGACGACTTGTGCAAAGTTACTTTCAAACCCTTGCCAATTATTATTTTCTCTTTGCGTTCGCCATGCATGCTCACACCGTGAACCAGCCAATGATTTAGCTTCAACTAGTTTTTCAGGTAAAACAGTTGCATGCTGCCAATGACGTTTCATTTCAGTAAAACTTGCAGCTTCAGTTGTTGATAATTCGCTATGATTTACATTTGAAAACCAGTCACCCAATTGGGGCAGCGTTAATAACTGATGAATATGAACTGACAGCTCAGCCATAGATTCTGATCGTGCTTGATTACCACCACTTGGCATCACAGCAGCCTGATCCCAACCACATATAGATGCCAAATGCTTAAAACGAGAAATCTTTTCAAAATGTGATACGAGCTTTTGATAATCCTGCATAAATAGCCCTTAATTATCTGAAAAATATATTAATGATAACGAGATGCTAACATGGCACTCGATAATAAACATTATCGTTATCTATCTCAAACTCCATTGCGCAATATAATTGCATCGCTCTTTGGTTATCTTTGCCTGTTTTTAACTCAACGCGAATTGCTTGCGTTTCTTTTGCAAAGCTAAGTACTCTTTGAATGAGTGCTTTTGATACATTCCTACCTCTAAAATGACTTGATACTCCTAAATCATTTAAGATCCAAAGACGCTTTAACGCTAAACTAGAATAACTCGGGTATAAATTTACGAATCCCATTACATTATCCGAATCAGGATCCACAGCAATAAACATGACGGACGCTTCATTTCGCATCAATTTAGCTAAAAACTCATGGGTTTCTTTAGGACTAGCCTCAAAGTCACAAAAAGCACGGTACTCTTCAAATACAGTGACTAATTGTGGTAAATAATGTTCGTTTATTCTTATTATTTTCATATTAAATCCTTTTCAATTTTTTCAACTATACCCAAGCCACTTCAAGATGTGGTTTTCGGGACTGCTGAGCAACTCATGATCTAGCCGCATCTTTGTATTAATGCTTGATCCCTTAAAAGAAGATAGACCGTCAATATGCTCCTGTATTGCTCAGTAGTCCTCACTGGGTTGGTTTAGAAACGCTTTATGTGCGTTATTGAACTTGAAAAGGGAATATTATTCTCTTCTTGCCTAAAGCGTTTATAACTCCAACTGAATCCTATATCTTGAAGTGGTTTGGGTATATGTTCTCACAAATTAAATGAATGGCTAAAATATCTTCAAAACCTATAGGGGCTGTTGATCTTTCGAGATTACTTTTGCAGCGAATTGTTGGGCATTTATACAAGGCAGAGGCTTTGTCATGTGATTGTTCCACATAAAAAGGCGATAACGCAGTAAAAATGCCCAACAAACGCTGTCCGAAGGATTCGGCTAAAAGCATTTTATTCTTTGTTGAGTCGTATTTACTTAGAATGATGCTACACACTACTCGCCGCGACTAAAATGCTTTTATCTCGAACAAAATTTAATCCTAAAAGATCAATATCCCCTAGTAGATAAATGACTATACCAATAATATCTGGATAAAAAATACCAAAACACAGCGAGAGTTTCAACTAACAAATAGTTTTGCTAAAGATGGCAAGCATTTGGTATTTATTAAAACTGACGGTTGTAGTAAACCTATCACCCAGAAAAAAATTGAGTAGATTGTGTATGCCAAGCAACCATTTGCGGGGCCTGAAGCTGTATTGTCATATTTATCTCACTACACACATCGAGTGGCGATTTTCACTTCATGTATTACCAACTGGCTTTTATCGTATTCGCCATTATGGCTTGCTTGCCAATAATGGTCGAAAAAATAAACTAAATAAAGTTCGTCAATTATTACACGTACCTCAACCCGAAGTGATGATAGGCTAAAATACATGTGACAAAGTAAAAGCATGTGAGCCATCATCAAGCTTTGTTTGCCCCAATTGTGGCTCACCTATGATGGTGATAGAAATATTAGTGCATCAATATTTACTCAAGACACCGCCATTATTAGATTGGCAATATCTGATACGGTAAACATAATAATGAGATTATTAACAAATATTGGTAAGGATTAATGCTGGTCAAAACACCAAAAATGAGCAATAAGAGGTAATGAAATAGGAGGTTTAATGAGGAAGAACATATTAAAAAACACATTACAGCAAGCAATTTTACTGAACAGCGAGACAATAACACAACAGCGGTATAAACCGATGGAACAATCCCTATAATTCAGAGCCAACTCCCCGCAGTTTGCTCAATGTAGGCTTTTTCGACACCAGCTCCCAAGCTATGAGTTGCAGCTAGATTAGTTCCACTGGCTGGTATCTAAAAACCTAAACAAAGTAGAAATTCAATTGCACAGAAAAATGGATGTAAGCAAAGAATGATTGAAATATTAATATCTTGTTTGATATGAGTTACAGTGGTGATTATTATGCTTTTGATTTGAATATCCCTGAAACAAAATTCGATGAACACGCCTTTTTTGATGCGCCTGTTACGTGGATAATCAATGAAAATATGCAAATGAAGTGTTTGTTAAAAATCTAACGAATGAAGAAGTATTAACCCGCGCAGTGGTTCATTCTCAAATAAGAGATGTCAACCCCCTTAATTCAGTACAGTCCAACTGGAATGAATTAATAATCTGGGGAGTTAGTTTAAAGTACATTTTTTAAATACTAAATAACCTCAAGCTTCACAAGCCCTTTCAAGGTAAACGGGTTTAAATCATGCTGATTTAAACCCTAAGGTTAGCACTTTCATCAAATAATATTATCCCAGCCTGCTTTCAATCGTTTATTCTTGACGCCAACTTTGACACTATTTTCATTCTCTAACAAATTGAGTGCTATTTTATTCATCATCGCGAAGTTCTCAGCGCCATATCCACTGCGAAGACGGTTTTGATCTTCGTTAAAGTTAACATCACGTTGCCAATGGAGTTTATTTTCTACATGCCAATTACTCCGTATTGCATCGGCTATGAATTCAGCTGTTTTATCTTCATGACTGCTGATGTAATATCGTTTTTCTTTGGTTTCATGTTTACCTTTTCCTGTCGAGTAGAATCAACAACTGTAATTGCTTTAACCGATATCCATCTCGAATGGCTTTCAATTAACCAGTCTATATTCGTCGTAAGCCAAACTGTTCGTTGCTCAATACGACCATGTTCACCATCAACAGATTTGAACATCATATGAGCTAAACTAGTAAAACAGCTCTTTAATTGCGTATCCAAAAACAATTTAATATCATCATGAAATTTTCCCTGATTTCCCCTTAGCACTAAAACATAATCAGTCTTAGCCGCAATTATTTGATTTCCTATGGCAAACTGACACCCCATAGCATTTGTGGTAATGGTTGTACCTTCGATATCCAACAGTTTGATGAGGGCTAGGTTAATGCAATAATAGATAAAATATTATTTCCATTATAATATATAACCCAACAAAATCTCTTGTTTTCAGTTGTTTCTCAGTTAGATTAAAGTACCAAACTAAATATTGCACAAACATAGTAATTATTATTAAATACCTAAAAAATATAGCATCTGTAGCACTACCACCTAAATACACAGCTCCAGAGTTATAATTTTTTAATCCTAAAATAATACCAAATAATGAACTTTTACTTATCTCAATCTCATCACCATCACTCATTCCTTGACTGTACATAGCACACATCCCTGATGTTTTAAATTCATATACCTGACCATAAGAATTTACCGTATGAAAAATACAACCATTATCTTCGTCAAAGTATAAATACTTATTTTTCATTTCCACAATTTGATAAGATGATTCTTTGGTCGGTAACAAATGTATATCAAGAAGGCATATCACTTGTATGAATACAAAAATAATAAAAAGTTTTTTCATAAAAATATTTCCCCTTATATTCTGCAAACTTTCTCTATTTACATTAATTTATATCATACCTGTTTCATTTTATGGAAATGGTAGCATTACATACACCAAGTCTATTAGCCAATTTCCTAGTTGAAGAAAACTCGATATACAGATCTTTCAATATATTTTTTTCAAAACTATCAAGAGCTTCTTGAAGAGAATTAATTTCATCGAAAGGTATTGTTGAACTAGGTTTAGAAAAACTATTTGCTATAGAGCACAAATCTTTTCTAGTAATCACATATTTATCTTGTATTGCAAAAGTTCTAAAAATAGTGTCTGTAACTCTCTTACGTTGCCCGGCCATACTACTTGCTTTAAACAGTTAATTGCATCTGCCATCATAAGATAAAGCACGGTTCATTATTTTTTTGCGGTTAATAAAGATAAATAATGTGCCGGAGCGGGGATCACTCGATAGCCGTAATCGACACGATGCCGCCAGCCCATCAATGCTCTGACGAAAATCAGCGGGTTGAGTGCAATTAAAATTTTACTGTCAGCAGTTAAATGAATCATGCTTTAACCGCCTTAATTAATGCTGTGAACAAATTACTATCGACAACTCCAGACAGGCGTACTTTCTCACCACTGGCAAAATAAAGTTCGATATTGAATGGTTGATGTGACACAGCATTGGTTAAAGGAAGTTCAATAAATTGGCGGGGTTGCTCTGTCAGTTCAAGTGCATTGCGCCATTGGTTAAACTGGCTGCCACTAATCTTTAATGCCGACATTATTTTGCCAGTTGAATAGCTATTTAATAGTGAAACAGCTTGTTCGCGTAAACAAGTGGGAATTGGTGTACTACGGCCTTTTTTATTAGTGCGCCACAATTCAAAGGCCGTAATGGTGGTGGATAGTTGATCTGATTTTTGCATGATATCGTCTTGATTATTGAGTCGCGATCATTAAATCAAATTATAAATTCAAAGTTGAGCTATGCTGCCGGAAGATCACATTGCTTCTTCGTCTTCTTCACCGGCTCTGATTCTTACAACTTTTTCAATATTACTTACAAAAATGTTTCCATCACCAATTTTTCCTGTTTTTGCAGCTTCAGTAATAATTGCAATGGTACTATCATTCCAGTAATTCCAGCTTCTGTTAAAGCATCTTTTACATATTCTAATTTAAACAGTTTTATAACAGCTTCTATTTTTTCAAAGTCAATCCTTTTTAATTGGTAATATTTTAGCTAAATTTACTTCATAACAAAGAGTATAAGTAGAATAAACGTCCTTTAGCTAAAATCTAAAGTATGCATTTTAGGTTTTAGTTTGTTTATGCCACTTGTATGGCTATTTATTGACGATGTTTTGTCTATGAAATGACAGTTAACCCGCTTTGGTGAGTGATTTGTGCTTCTTAGAACAAGGTAAATTGTGGTGATGCGCGACTTGGTGGCAGCTTTTGGTCAATTTTGCCTACTTGCTTGTCAAGATGATCGAGTATTTTTTTTATTACCACAGGATCTTCAATACTCGCAATAATCTTAACCTCACCACCACACAGGTGACATGTTTGAATCTCAATACCAAATACCCGCTTTAATCATTGTGCCCATGTCATGCCTTTATGTTTGGTCCCGGTTTGTTTAACTGATGCAGGATTTAAGCGCTAGCGAGCTTGGTTGTTACTTGCGCTCGGTGCTGACTGTTAGGCGCAAATACGCCATGATCAATTCATCGGGAATTAATTAAGGCAAGTCAACCTTGCCCGAAGGATGATAAACAAGGATGTTCAGCATCAATGATTAGTTTAAAGTGTGCCTTATATCATTCCGCATTAAGTTTTGCCACCTTAATCCAATCTCTACTACAGAGTTTCATAACCCTTTTAACGTCACTGATAAATGCGTTCCATGCATCTGAGCAAGCGTTGTGAATATCATCATCTCCTTGGAAACATCTGTTCGCTAAATGATGTTGACGCAACCAACTCCATACTTGTTCTATTGGATTTAATTCAGGTGAATATGGTGGTAACTTTATGGTGGTTAAATTAGTCAATTTATCGGCGAGATAGGTTTGATGCCATGCTGCACCATCTAAAATGATCACTGCATGTCGCCCGTATTCAGTTTTTTGAGAAATTAAGGCTAAATGTTGCTTCATTACGG
>NZ_NQMR01000170.1 GCF_002276045.1 Pseudoalteromonas sp. NBT06-2
CAAATTTAATCTGATTGGTATAAATCGATACCTAGGCAGTTTTCAGGTTTTGCTCCTAAATTAATCATCTCCCTTAAAATATATCCGTTACCACAACCTACATCTAACACTGTTAAATTACTATTTACATTAACATACGCATTTAACATTCTAACTAATCTATCTCTTGCTAATATTCTTGCAACTGGTTCCATTTTACCTCCAAATATTAAGATAATTTATTTTTATTACTTATTTAAGAGTCTAACTAATTCAGATGCTGTATTTTTATATGTATGATATTGATTAATGTGCTCTTTCGCTCTAGCAGCAATATCTAATCTCAAATCTTTGTTTTTATTATAATAAAAAATCAGCTCTTTAAGTTCACTTATTGAGCTGTAAGTTATTTTTTCTGTTATTGGTAATAAATCATAAATTTCAGCCCTGTGTTCAGATAATGAAAAACCACCAGACAGAAATACTTCAAAAGGAGTATTAGAAGGTGCAGACATAGTAAAGTAAGCAGAATGTGATACTGTAATATTTGTATTTTTGAATGAAATGAACTTTTTTTCTAAAGAAATTAAATTGTCAGCACCAATATTATCCCAGTATTGACTACCACCAACACCCTGAAAAATATCTTTTGTTTTTTGATAGATATTGTTGGTAATAAAATCCCCGTATGAATTATCTAGCTGCAACACTCCAGATTTCAATGTATGAAATATGTCTTTATTAAGCTTATTTTCAATAGATGAAAAAAATGAATTCCTCTTAGATTCGTATAATTCAGATGAAATACCATAATCTTTAAATACCTCTAATAAATGAGGGGAAACTATTTTTAGGAAAATATTAAAGTTTTTATCTTGGTCTTTTTTTAACTCGGGGAATGTTTGTAAACATAGAAGATAAAATAGATTTATAACACTTCTAGTCATATCTTCTGGAGAAGCTAACAGAGCTAAAGTTTCTTTTGGCCTATCTGCTAAAAGTAAAGAAGGAGCTGTATCACTCCAATAAATGACTTCTTGCTTAGGGTCTTGATTATTTATCGAGTCAATGTATATACTATCTACTACACTTGGAAAATAATGTGTTTTTACACTATATAATTCAAAAATATCTTCATATTGCTTTGAAGCACAAAGAAAAATTGCATTATTAAAAGCGCCTTGCTTTAACAAATAAAATAAATGAGATGGGCTTCCTCCTGAATCTGGCCTGCCAAGAAACCAAAATAATTGTTTAAATTCACTGGTAGCTAGCCATTCTTGGGCTTGAATTCCAAAATTCCCTGTTAAGGTAAATACATTTAAATTTTGCTGCAAAATATAATCAGGATTAAAATCGATGGCTTGATTTTTGAATTCATTAATATCAGAACTGGGAAGAGATTCAAAAAAGCTAACTTCAATCCCTAAGTTTATTAATTCACTAGCTAACTTAGTTATTGGACCACAAGAATTATTTAAGATAAGTATTTTTTTACAACTTCCATCGTTACAAAATCCATATATAAAAAAATAAATATAGCAAAAAACGCACCAAATATCTCTAATTTATATATTTAAGACCTTAAAATATTAATCGCTTCATTACCGTGGTGCATTAATAAATCTAAAGTACTCAAATGAGATTCAAAAGTATCATTAAATTGTGAATATATTGGGTGAAGGTAGTCTTGATAAGTAACTTTTATATCATTTTTTTTAAAAGCTTCAAGTTCTAAATAGTCTCGGCCAAAAGGGCCTGACAAATATGTTGTAGCATTTTGATTCTTGCAAATTTCTAAAACTAATTCTGATTTAGTTTTAGTTAGATTTAGTTCAGAGCTGTAAATAATGGGAGTTGTTATTTTTAGAGTTGATAAAAAGAATTTTAATTGCACTTTTAAAAGAGAGTTTAAATTAGTCCAATCTTGTTGATATTGAGCCTCTAAGCTTGCTTGATACAAATGAAAGTAATCTGACTTTTTATAGTTAAAAAAGATGGATTGCCAGTGTTTTTTTTGCCATTTATTTTGATTATTTATTTGAATATTATTGATTGCAAGATCTCCAAACTTTTTAGCTGTTTTAACTGGAACAGTTAAGAGAGAAGGGCCATTGGGTGAATTAATTTTATTACGATTAACCATAGAGTTTTTTTCAAATTGGACATGATCTAATACAACATGCAGATCACTTTTGGCTATGCGCTCAAAGTAGCCCAACCAAGGAAGGTAGGCTGGTTGATTAATAGATATGATCATAAATATTCACTTACTGTTTTTGCAATATATTCTGCTTGCTCTAAATCTGGGTATATAGGCAATGATACCGTATTTTGACTCAAATCTGTTGAGTTCATAGCTCTAGGGTCTAATAATTCCCAATCTTCTATGGGCACAATTGCATTAATACCTTTACTTGCAAGGTGAGAAATTAGATGTTTCGCTTTGTCGGTTTTTATTACAGCTCTGAATCTTATATTATCCGTAGATTTATTCGGGTTATCTAGTAGTGGTAATTGATATTTTTGATATGTATTCCAAATTTTTTGACGCTTATTTAAAAATTCAGGATAGTGTTCTAATTGAGAAAGCCCTATTGCAGCTTGAACTTCAGTCATGAAAAAATTAAATCTAAGTTTACCATCTTTTTGCATATCAAAGTTTATAAAATCTCTGGCAAGATTAATTAATGATAAATTTTTGCTAATTATCATACCTCCTTGGCCACCTGAAGTAATTAGTTTTGTAGCATAAAAAGATAGAATGCCGATATCAGAGCGTGTGCCCAAATACTTGCCATTAATACTCGCTCCAAGAGCTTGGGCGCAATCTTCAATGATAGGTCCTGAAAATGTAGGTAACTGACTTGCTAAACCATATAAATAAGGGTTTATTAAAATATCAGCATGGCTGTTATCCAATGCTTTTTGTTTAATACTGGGGTAACCTACATTTATATCTAAGACCTTACATTGTGCATTGGCTAACTTTGTGGCTTGTTTTAAAGAGCTGCACACATACGCAGGCATAGCGATTGTTTTATTGCTAGCATTGAGTAACATTAAGCTAATATATAAAGCTGCGGAACCACTACTGACTGCCACTGCATGACCATGAGGTAAATTTAATAAATCACAAATACTATTTTCAAACTTATTAGTAAAAATTCCGTTTGTAAGCTGTCTGGATTGTAAAACCTGAGATATATACTTTTGCTCATTAGGTGATGAACTAGGTTTATTATGAGGGATCATGAATATACATACCTGCAATTAATTAAACTGACGAGTTGTGATTGTTGATCTCGTTTAGATAATAACCAGCTTTGATTTGCATTGGATTTCCAATTATCAATGAGTAAGGTGGGATCTCTATACCTTCAACGATAGTACCTGCAGCAACAACACTATGATGACCTATATGGGCACCTCCTTTGACAACTGAGTGGGAGCCGATAAAAACATTATTCTCTATATGAATAGGTTTTCGGTCTACTTCATTAGTGAGTCCTAGGCACAACTTATGAGAATCGGCACAATTTATTGATACAAAAGATGCAATATCGCAGTTATCGCCGATAAAGACTTGAGTATCAGTGGCATTGACTTCAGACATGCCACCTATATAAACATTTCCCCCTATATTCGGTTCGCCATTGATCCAAACTAAAGGATGAAATCGATTTTCTTTAAAGTGAGTATGATCCGAAAATTTTTTAGAAAAATCATTATGTTCCATGTTTAAAGTCTCCGAATTGTAATAATTGAGTAGCGTCGATTTTCCTACTTGCCTTTAGGCCTAAAATTTCTTCAAACAATATGGGAGATAAGCCATTGCCAGGGCGTCTTAAACCTATATTTTCTTCACTGAAAAATTCGCCTCGTTTTATATCTTTTAAAGCTACAATTGAGCGTCTTGCTAAGGTGCGCATTTTTTTTTCGGCTTTTGTAGGGGCTACAGTATGGCTACCTAGCATAGTATGTGCTGTACGGATGGAATCAGTCCAGATCTTTAATGATTCAGGATTTTCTGAAAACCAATGATCTGGTCCGGACATTTGATTATCTAAGGTGAAGTGTTTTTCAAATAAAATGGCACCAAAAGCCACAGCCAAAGAGGATGCTAGTGGGCCCTGGCTGTGATCAGAAAACCCTTTAATAATATTAGGAAAGGCACCTTCTAATGTTTTTAGTTTATTTAAATTAATATCTGTGGCTGGGGTCGGATATTGAGAAGTACATAAACATAAAATCACATTAGGTGCAGGGTCATGAATGACGTTTAACGCATCTAATGCCTGATGAACTTCTGATAAGTCAGACATGCCGCAAGATAAAATCATAGGGAGGTTTGCTTTGCGATAACGTTTTAATAGTGGGATATTAGTAAAGTCGTCAGAGCCGACTTTTATTGCATCTATATCTAATGAAAGTAAGAGCTGTAAGTCAATTACATTTTGTGGAGTTGATAAAAAACAAATTCTTTCTAGACTGCAGAATTCTTTAAGCTCCTGCCATTGTTGCAGGCTAAACTCATGCCTCTGAAACATATCAAGCATAGGCTCTGTCACTTCTTTTCCCTGTGAAGTATAGGTAAACATTTGTGTTGGATCACCACAAAATTCTGCTGCTGTAAAAGTTTGAAACTTTACCGCATCACAACCCGCTTCTTTAGCTACAAGGACCATTTTTTTTGCAGTATCAAGATCTCCATTATGATTAATCCCTGCTTCAGCTATAATGAAAGGTTTTGATGATTTACTTAAGACCCTTTGCCCAATTTTTATTTGTGAGTTCACGGTTATCTCCCTTAATTTGATATTTTTTTGGCTATTACACGCCATTCAGCTTGTATTTGGTGGGGAGCATGAGCAAAATCAGTGGTTTCTACTCTTTGTGCTCTGAGCATTTCCCATTTTTTGTCAGATAATAAACGTTTTATTTCATTTAATGATAAAAATGAGATCTGACCTACATCTACAAGTGAACCACCTTTAATATCTGTTACAGTTTGGGTTTCGTTGTTATAAGTTCCCATTGAAGCACTGCTATGGGTATCGGCAAAAGTACTAAATAAAAAGTGACCATTATTTTTTAATACACGATGTACTTCAGCTATCGCTTTTTTCATACCTTTATTATCTGTATGCGTGATCGCACATCTGTCTATTACTAAATGAAAATTTTCATTTTTAAAAGGTAAATTAGTGAAATTAGCAGTTTGCAAATCAGACTCAAGACCTTCACTTTTAAAGCGTTGATTAGCATATGCGATTGCACTTTCACTGCCATCAATTCCAGTTACCTTAAACCCCTCCCGTGCAGCAAACCATAAATTATTACCTGCACCACACCCAACTTCTAAAATATGAGTTTGGTCTATAGGCTGTGTTTGAGGGCGGTAGCTGAATACAAATGATACAACGGCATCAAATGGGTAGCGATTTAAATGTGCTCCTTGAGAATAAATATTTTCCCAGGTTGGATCAAATGTATGATTCATAATGATCTCTATTTAGTTGTTTGTACTGTAAATAATATATCGGCATCATTTTCACTCTTAAATTAAGCTTCAATATAACGTTCGATGTAAAACGATTCAGCAAATTTTAAGCCAATACTCATGCCTCTATACTGAGCCAAAGCTTGAACATTATCAAAGCTACGGGTATGGGGGGCAGGTCGCATTTCTTCATGATAAGCTTCTAGTGCCTGCATTTTATTTTTCATAGATATGCTAATATCAACAAAGTAATTTGGCCTGAATGCTGGGTATTGATGACTTGCCCATTCTGTACTAGAGAGGGTTTCGAAACAAAAGATTTGTTTAACATTTTGCTCTGGTTGAGGTCTACAGGCTGTTAAAACTGCAGCATGTGTTTTTTGGTGATCTATGTTTAAATCATTAGCAAAATGGGTATAAATACGTTCGGCAGGAAAACGCTGTAAAAAACTCTCTATTGCCTGTGTTATTGTTAGTAAAGGCACGGAGTCAAATTGGTTATCGGGAAAATCTGCTGACTCTACATGGGAGATACCTAACACCTGACTAGACTTTATTAGTGCAGAGTTTCTAAGCTTGAGATCAGAGTTATTACTATTAAGTCGTGAGCCAACACCATCGGCTAAAGTCAGTAAATTAACAGTATCACCATTCACTGTGTGTTTTGCTATGGTGCCGCCGCACCCTAAGGCTTCATCATCTGGATGTGCCACTATAATTGCTATTTGCACCGGTTTACCTCTTTTAAGTTACTGTTCTTCTCCATAAGTCGTTTAATTGCTTTTGAAATTCTAAATTTCCCCTGGCCATCACAAAGTTTTTTACTATATTGAGTTAAATTTATTTTTGTATTTTTTATTTCTATAATCACATCATTAAGATTAATTATATCGGATTCTAAGGCAGCCTGATTTTTAAGAAATAATTTAATGTTATCAATTTGATTATCGTCGGTTTTTATCATTATAATTTTTTTAGCCAGGCTAGCGGCTTCAAATAGCATGCTACCAGCAGCTGAAATGATTAACTCGCTTTGAGCCATTAACTGGGCTAAATTATTAGGATCTTGGAAAAGGTGAATATTTAAATTTGATTGTTTTACCCAAATCTGTAATAGAGAAAAGCCATTATAGCCTTGTCCAACGACAGCACAAATTTTCCCTGTATAACTTTTTTTAGCTAAGGTTTTCAAGCTTGAAAAGGTATACTTATCTGGATCTGAACCGCCAAAGCATATAAAAATATCATATTCTATATTGCTTGTTTGAGACGTTAAAAATTCATCTCGAATAATCGCATATTTAGGGCCTATTAAGCATTCACAATTATGTTTGGTCAATTTTTTATATAACTCAAGCTTTTGTTGGTCGCTAGTATCTATTAATAAATCACATAGATGTGGTCTATTGGCTAAATCGTCAATAATAATTAAATTTTTGGCCTTAACATGACTTTGCCAATCGAGGTTAACCTGATAGTGATCTACCAGCAAAACATCAATTTTTTCTGAGTGTAAAATTCGCTTTGTCTGTATTGCATCTTGCTCTAGAGTAAGCGTATCGAGAGTAAGCGTATCGAGAGTAATGAACTTAAGCTCTGAAGTTTCAAGTATTGATTTACTGAGAGCGTCTTCAGAAGTAATAAATACAGAATAGATATTAACATCTATTAATGTATTTGCTAATTCAATACAGCGCATAAGATGGCCCGTTCCTATACTGTTTGATGCGTCTACCCTGAATGCAATACGCATATTTAACGTACTTTAAAAATAGGTTCAAGCTGCAAACCTTCAAATGCAGCTTCAAGGGTTTGCTCATTAATATGCGTTTTAAGCTCTGAGATCACCAGATCGTAGCAATTTAACAGTTTATCAATATCAGCCAGTGTATGGGCATGATTTAGATTATGGGAACTCTGTATCAAAATACCATATTTGCTCATTTGCTGAATGAAATAAGTTCTTAGCTGGTTTGAAGTGTAGTTTTTATAGTCTTTTAAATGGAAAAAGCTCCAGGCAGGATATCCTGAGGTATATGAAAAATGACTCGCATCATGCTTGTTAATTAAAAGGTTAAGCTTATTCAGTAGGTAATCACCTTTAACTTTTAATTCGGAAATAAAGTTTTGTTCTATCATGGTATCAATGCAAGCATTTGCAGCTGCCAGAGATAAAGTTTCCCCACCAAAAGTACCAGAAAAGAAGATATCATCCATCTTAGTCATGATTTCTTTTTTTCCTACCAAGGCAGATAGTGGCAAACCATTTGCCATGCCCTTGCCAAAGGTGGCTAGATCTGGTGTAACATTAAACAAGCTTTGTGCCCCACCCATATTAAACCTGAAACCTGTGATGATTTCGTCAAAAATAAGTAAGGCATCATTATCCTTAGTGATCTGTTTAACGCTTTCTAAAAATCCGAGTTCAGGAAACTCAATATTCATAGGTTCCATGATTACTGCGGCAACTTTCCCCTGAAGTTGTTTAAATAAGTTTTGCAATGAAGCAATATTATTAAATTCAAAGCTATGTGTCAGGGACTTTACCGCTTCTGGCACCCCTAAGTCTCTAGTTGTAGAGCCAATATACCAATCTTGCCACCCATGATAACCACACACTAAAACATGTTCTTTATTGGTAAAAGCACGCGCAAGTCGTATCGCACCACTGGTTACATCGGTGCCATTTTTTCCAAAACGCACCATTTGCGCGCAAGGGATCAAGTTAACTAGTTTTTCTGCCACTTGCGTTTCAAGTAAATGAGGTAAAGAAAAACTCATACCTGAGCTTAACTGATCTATCACTGCTTGGTTAACGGCATCATTTTTATAACCTAAGCTAATGCATAATAAAGCGCTAATGAAATCAGTATATTGATTGCCATCGATATCCCATACTTGTGACCCTTCGGCTTTGTCAATAAATAGGGGAGCAGCCCCGACAGGAAAGCAATATCTACTTTTACTAAAAGTTTGAGATGCGTAAGGGATCAGCTTTTCGGTAGCTGCTAATTGTGCTGTGGAGTTTTGATAGCGTTTTTGCGTCATGGTTTTATCTTGTTTTGATCAGTATGAAAAGCATAATTTATTTTATAATTCTGATTAAGTTTTATTAATTCAGGGTGAGAATCTAAAAATTCCTTTATGTCAAAGCGGTCAAAGTCATTATTTTTTTCATAAAGAGCCTTATAAATATGCTCAATTAATTGGAAGTCTTCAATATTATCTACGGTTAATCGCATGTAAGACCAGTTTTCTTCTTGGTGTAAAATACCTAATTTGAATATATCACTATGTTCAATAATATAAGGTGTAACATGTTCTAAATCAGACTTATTAGTTGCATTTTTATAACTGGATAATAAAGCTTGAAAAGAAAAAATTTCAACATCTAAACCATCTGGAAAAGTATATTTATTTTCTTCACAATTAGCTGTGTAATCATTATTTTCAGATAAATGCAAAGCAATTACGTCATCTATTAGCTTCGCATCAATCACAGGACAGTCTGCAGTTAATCTTACTATGTGTGTTGGAGAGTATACTAAGCTGGCTTCATAAAAACGTTTAAGTACATTATCTTGGCTCCCTCGATAACAAGGTATATTAAAACTTTGAGCTAGCTTATAAATATCATTATCTTGCTCTAAATTTGATGTTGCTATAACAAGTTTATCTATTTTTGTACATTTTTTAATTCTTGAAATTTGATGAGCAAGCATAGGCTTTCCCAATAAAGGTTTCAAAACTTTACCAGGTAACCTTGTTGAACCCATTCTCGCTTGTATTATAGCTAATATCATAATTTATTTGAATAATACTCTGTTCTAGTTAGACCTAAATAGACTAAATGTAAGGCTTGATTTTTACTAAAAGCAAATTCTTTTAAGAGGCCTTCTTGTTGATAGCCAGCTTTTTCAAACGCTTTTATACTACTGATATTTAAATGGTATGCACCAGCTTGAATTTTGTTTATATTTAATTGTGAGAATGCAAAGTCGGAGGTTAAACAAATAGATTCTGTTGCTATGCCTTTTCCCCAATAGTTTTTATCTCCAATCAATAAGGAAAGGTCAGCACGACGATGGATATTATTTAGTATAGAAAGCTTGATATTACCTATATGTTTATGAGTATTGTTACAACAAATGGCAAAAAAAGGTTCACTTTTCTTTGAATGAATAAAGTCAGAAATCATTTCCTTTGATTGTGGAATGTAACGAGTTTCTAAGTATTGATTTATTTCGGGATCGTTAAGCCAGTTATAATAATCATCAGAAACATCGCTGTGACGTACTTCTCTTAGGTAGATCTTTTTACCTTGTATAAATGGTGTTAAATTTTCCATTGTCTACTCCTGAGGCCAGTTAGCAGGGTAAATTAAGTTTAAATCTTGGCTTGAATATAAGCTTCCATCAAAAGGTGCTGCATTAGCAAATGCTTGGTGAATTTCTATTAATTCAGATGAATGACAACAGCCTACAACCAACGCATCTATTTCTTTTATAGATTTTACAAAGCCAACGCAGGCGTTTAGTTTATTAATGGACTTATCAGATAGCTCAGTTTCTAACTGCTTTAATATACTAAATTTATTAAAATAATTACTTAAACCTTCAGTTTTCATTAATAAAAGGCCTTGTAAAAAAGCTGAGCGGACATGTATCTCTATACCCTTTTGTTTAACTTTTTTAAGCAAATCAGATGCCAAAAACCTTTGATCTAAAATGTTAATTGGAATTTGAATTATATCTAAATCCATATTTAAGCAAGCTTCAAGCTGCTCAGGAAAATAAAAAGACACTCCGATTTTTTGTATTTTTCCAGATAGTTTAATTTTCTGTAATTTCTTTGAAATTTCAGGATACTGAATTAATACATCTGCATCATGGAGCATAAGTGCATAAATCTCATCTTTTTGTAATTTTTGTAATGAAGACAACATTTCTTTATTTAAATTGTCAGTATGTTTTAATTCAGGTGGTAGTTTTGATATTATTTTAGAATTCTGTGGCAATAAACTCCCAAGTAAACTTTCTGAATTACCATAAGCTGCAGCTGTATCAAAAGTAGTAATTCCTATTTCGTTAGCTGTTTGTAAAATATTGCTTGCTTGTGATTTAGTTACTTGTCCTTGGTTATTGCTTATTCCATAATCTAAACCTAGCTGCACTGTGCCTAGTACTAGTTTCATACTAAAGCCTTTACTTGCTCTATAATATACTTTTGCTCTTGAGCTGTTAATTGGGGATGCAGGGGGAGTGATATTGCACGCTGATAGTATTCCTCAGCATTTGGAAAATCGCCAGGGTTAAATCCTAGCTCTTTATAATAAGGTTGCAGATGAACTGGTATATAATGTACATGTGCACACAAACCTTGTTCTCTTAATTTTATTATTGCTTGTTTATGAAGTTCTACATTTACTTCGGGTAATAGTACTATATAGAGATGGTAAGATGATAATCTATCAGCTTTGGGAGTTAGCACTTTTAAATTTGAGTTTGAAAATGCATTATCATATATTTTTGCTAATTGGTTTCTTTTTTCAATAAAAGTATCGATGCGATTCAGCTGACTTAATCCTAAAGCAGCTTGTAAATCAGTCATTCGATAATTAAAGCCTAAAGCTATTTGTTGGTAATACCAAGGTCCATGACTTGGTTCAGTCATTTTATTTTGTTCAGACACTATGCCATGAGATCTAAATAATTTTAGTTTCTCTGCTATTTTGTCACTGTTAGTTAGTGCCATACCGCCTTCTGCGGAGGTAATTATTTTTACAGGATGAAAACTAAAAATACATATATCTGAATATTGACAAGCCCCTATAGATTTTTCTTGGTATTGTCCACCAACTGCATGGGAGGCATCTTCTATTATTTTAAAGCCATACTCTTGTGATAACGCATGTATTTGTTGCATATCACAAGACTGGCCGGCTAAGTGCACTGGAATGATGACTTTAGGAAGAGCGTTATTATTTTTTGCATCTATTAGCTTTTTTTCTAAAGCGATTATAGACAAATTGCCTGATCTTAAGTCAATATCTACAAAGTCGACACTTGCGCCACAATATAAGGCACTATTTGCTGTCGCTACAAAAGTAACAGGGCTAGTCCAAACAATATCACCAGGGCCTACACCTAAAGCTAAATTCGCAATATGCAATGCTGAAGTGGCACTGTTAACTGCAATAGCGTACTGTGAATTACACTTATTTGCTAAGGCTTGCTCAAAAGCGGGAACTTGAGGCCCTTGAGTTAAAAAGTCAGATTTTAAAACATTAATAACAGCGTCAATATCTTGTTGGTTAATGTCTTGTTTACCATAAGGGATCACAATTCTGCATGCTCATTAAAGTTTTTTATTTCTGCAACAGTCATAAAGTGCGGGTTATTATGTGAGTTATATTCAAACTCAGGCTGTACTAAAGTACCATTTTCATTTAATCCATTTGTATCAAAATCATTTGTTCTACTACTAAATTTAATACTGGGTGCTATAACAAAATGATCATCAAACTCATAGGTATGGTAAGAGTCATCTGCAGGGCACATAATTTCATGTAGTTTTTCACCTGGTCTTATACCTACTTCTTTTTGCGGTAAGTTAGATGCAATTGCCGATGCTAAATCTGTAATTTTAATAGAAGGTATTTTTGGAACAAAAATCTCCCCACCATACATACGAGCAAAGTTTTTCAAAACAAAATCGACACCTTGCTGTAAGCTGATCCAAAAACGAGTCATACCCACATGTGTGATAGGTAAATGATCTGAGCCCTCTTTAATTAGTTTTTCAAAGAAGGGAACGACAGAACCTCTAGATCCTACAACATTACCGTAGCGCACAACCGAAAACGTTGTTTTATGACCTCCTGCGATATTATTAGCAGCAACAAATATTTTATCTGAAGCGAGTTTTGTTGCACCATATAAACTAATCGGGTTAGCGGCTTTGTCAGTAGATAGTGCTATTACTTTTTCAACATCATTATTAAGGGCCGCATCAATGACATTTTCAGCGCCATTAATGTTTGTTTTAACACATTCCATTGGGTTATATTCTGCTGCAGGGACCTGTTTCATAGCCGCCGCATGGATTACAAAGTCAACACCGCGCATAGCTCTATTAAGTCTTTCTTTATCTCTTACATCACCAATAAAATAGCGCATGCATGGGGCATTAAAAACTTGTTGCATTTCAAACTGCTTTAATTCGTCACGAGAAAATATAATAATTTTATTTGGTTGGTATTTTTTCAAAAGTGTTGCTACATACTTTTTACCAAAAGACCCGGTTCCACCTGTTATTAAAATATTTTTGTTATTGAACATATTTATACTCTGCAACTTTGAAAGGAGTAATTGTATTTAAAAGATTTATATCATGGCGTTAACTAGATTCATAGTTATTGCGTCTTTTATGTTGTTAAACTGAACGATACTTAGCAATTGCTTTAGAATTACGTTTCTGCTTGAGTACTTTATTCTCTGAATAGTTTCTTTTTTGTTCTGCAATTGCAGATAATTTATTTATATTTTCTTTTAAATTAAGGATCTCACTTTGAGAGGGTTTTGTATTTGGGTTATCACATAAAAATTTTATATATAAATCTAATTCTTTTTGTATTTTTAATGATTTGCCATCTTCGTTTTGTAATGATGTATATAACGATGAAAAAAACTCGTTTAATTTATTATTTTCAAAATGAAAGTTCATTATTAACCTGCAGCTACTTGAGCCTGATCGTTTTGTCTAATATCTTGTGGGATTGCTTCCCAGCCTTCTTTTATGTTTTTAATAATAGAAGATACCTCTAGTAGACCTTCAATATCATTATTGACATTGGCGTTAACTAATTTATATTGGCAGTATTCATATAAAGAAGCGAGATTTGCTGAAATTTCACCACCATCATCCATATTTAATGCATCTTGTAACGCACCAATTAAAGAAATACAAACAGAAATATTGTTACCTTTCTTTTCAATTTCTTTACGCTCTATTGAACCTTTTGCAGCTGCAAGTTTACCTATAATATTTACAAAAATAAGATTTACTTGTTCGTACGGGGTCATATCTTGAACATTATTAACACTGACTTGACGATATTTGTTTATAGATAAATGTGCCATAACGGGATCCTAATAATTAACATATGAAATTAAAAGCAAGAAAAGTGCCAGAAAACGAGGCTTAATTTCATTTTATACTTATGGTATCGTCCAATTTATTAATTTCTTAAATATTTTTATCAATTATAATACAGGCTCAGTTTAGTTTTTTAAAGTAAGGTCCTTTTTGAGCAGCAATTCTCGGTGAATTAA
>NZ_NQMR01000171.1 GCF_002276045.1 Pseudoalteromonas sp. NBT06-2
TTATTTATATTGGATAAAACAATATATCTTATTCAATAATAAACGCCATCCGTTAGATATGGGTAAGGAAGAAGTTAAAGGCTATTTATCATGGTTAGCTAGCTCTCAAAATGTAGCTAAAAACACTCAAAAATCGGCGCTGAATTCACTTATTTTTTTATATGCTAAATGTTTGAAAATAAATTTAGGTGATTTAGGATTTACTTTAGCGACAAAACAAAGGCATTTACCCGTTGTACTTGATGATAAGGAAGTATCAGAAATATTATCTCACATGTCAGGATATGCAAAAACTGTTGTTGCGTTACTTTTTGGTAGTGGTTTACGTGTCAATGAATGTTTGAGATTAAGAGTTCAAGACATTAATTTTCATAACCTTTCAATCATAGTCAGAGACGGTAAAGCAAATAAAGACAGGCAAACAATGCTTGCACAAACATCGGTTAAGCCTTTACAAGAAATGGTAACTAAAGCGCTAAAAATTCAGCAGATAGATAATGAACTTGGCTGTGGTCCTTCATTTCCATATGCGCTATCACGAAAATACCCCAATGCATTTAAAGACCCAGGTTGGATGTTTGTTTTTCCTTCATATAATTTATGTGCACATCCGGAAACAGGTGAATTATGTCGTCACCATTTACATGACAGCTGTATTAGAAAAGCACTACAACCCGCTGTTCGTAAAGCAAATATTCATAAAAAGGTGAATTGTCATACATTTCGTCATTCCTTTGCGACACATTTATTAAAAAATGGTCGAGATATAAGAACAATTCAAGAACTACTAGGCCACAATGACATATCAACTACTCAGATATATACTCACGTCATTGGTCAACACTTTGCTGGTACCACCAGCCCTTTAGATGACTTATAAAAATATAAAAACCAGCTATTTAAATAGCTGGTTTGTAAATTATACTATGTATTATTAGCTAACTTCTAATCATCTGTGCGA
>NZ_NQMR01000172.1 GCF_002276045.1 Pseudoalteromonas sp. NBT06-2
GTAAATTATACTATGTATTATTAGCTAACTTCTAATCATCTGTGCGATAACTAGCAAGATCTGTTGTTAAAGTTACACCTTGTGATTTCAGCATGTTTATACGTTGTAGGTAGGCTGCACCTTTTAACATATGCAATGCTACATCAACTGTGCCACGACGCGTATAATCTTCTAGGTAAGTGCCTTTTACCCAGCTATTAAATGCGCCTAAGCTTGGACCAGCCCAAATTTGGTAATCCATTTCACGGCCTTTTTCTCCAATATTAGACCACCGAGATGACAAACCTAAATACCAGCGAAATATCAATGCCATTTTACGTTTCGGACTACTTTGTGCACGCGCTAACATTTCAGGGTCGCGCTGCTGGAAAAATGATTCTGTACCAACCCATACATCATCTAAGTTTGAACGGAAAATTTGCTTTTCGATTTTGAAACGCTCATCTGCTGGAATATCTTCAATTGAATCATATGCCACATATAAGTCATATAGCTTTTTAGCGCGCATCGCAAACATTGAACCGCGTTTTACAACTTGTAGTTTTACGCCCATTTCAAACATATCAGCGGCGGGAGCCATTGTCACATCTGCCATTTCAACGTTAGCTAATAACTTACGTGTATATTCTGACGCGCCTGCCTCTACACACGCTTGATTCACTGAGCCCAAAACAATATAAGCTGCGCCCATATTAAAAGCAGCCAGTGCAGCCTCTGGCGTACCGATACCACCACCAGCACCAACACGAAGTGCTGGCGAAAAATGATATTTAGCTTGCACTTCATCACGTAATGCAATGATGGTTGGTAATAAAGTTAAGAATGGTCGGTTATCTGTATGGCCGCCAGAATCAGCTTCAGCAGTAATATCATCAGCCATAGGCACTAACTGTGATAATTCAGCTTGTTCTTGCGTAATTTTTCCTTGCGCTAATAACTTATCAAGTAATTTTTTAGGCGCAGGCTCCATAAAACGACGGCCTACTTCTGTACGCGATACTTTAGCAATAACCTTATGGCCAATATTCACTGACCCATCAGCATTTTTAGATAAACCAGCAACACGATACCAAACTATGTGCTCTGTTAAACCTAAGTAAGCAGAGGCTTCTACCGTTTTTACGCCGAGTTTTAAAAAGCGCTCTACTGCACCACGTTCTAATGCTGCTTCTGCTGGCGCATGAATTAAATTAACTGCATAAGGGCCATTTGGTAATTGGGCTTGAATACGTTTTATTGATTCTTCAATTACATCAGGCACTAATCCAGCGGCACCAAATGAACATAAAAATCCCGCTTTGCCTAATGCAACCACTAATTCAACAGAAGCAATACCATTTGCCATGGCTCCGCCATGATATGCGTATTTTACACCATGCTGTTTTTTATAGGTATCATCGCCTAAGTCTTCAGGGTTAAGCTTTTGTGCAAAAGCTAACACATCTTCAGAGCCTGAAATTGATATGCTATTTGCAATACCCGCTTGTGCGCCACTTTTTGCTACATAGACAGGCTTTGTTAAATCCATTAAAGCAGTTTTTATTGCACTGCTTTGCGTTTTAACCGCTGAATCATCAACTTTCCATGCCCAATCAATTTCATTGTTATGTATATCTAACATGTTTATTCCTAAATATTTTATTTGCTTTGCAAGAGTTAAGTTCCCCTTACAACGCCACAAAGTGGCTTAAACTGACATGCGAAACAGATCAGTTATGCTTCAATTATTGAAAGTACAATATCTTTCACTTCGTAAATACGTAAGCCATCTTTAGATAAATTAGCATCGCCCACTAAGCGTATTTCACCCTCGGTTTTAATAATGTCAGTAATATGCACATCTAATGACATTTGTTTATTGATAGGTGTAATTTGCCCTCTGTATTTCCACTTAACTAAAGTTGTTGGCGCTATAAACCTTGGATTAGTAAACTCTTTGCCTAAATCATTTTTTAAAGCATAGGTTTGCAATAATTCAATAATCGCTTCGACACCTAATGAACCAGGCATAACCGGATCTTGATGGAAGTGATAACGGAAGAACCAATCTGTCGCATCAATTTTACGCTCACCATGAACATAAGCGATCCCCAACTTACCACCACCTTCAACAATTGAAACCGTATCAATAAAATTCATTTGTTCGCCTGCCAATTTATAATGCGGTTTGCCTTGAGGCGCTTGATAAAGTGATAAGTTTTGATTGGTTAAATCAATTTTCTCAATGTGTGATGTTGGTGTTTTATTATCAACAAACCAAGCATGGGTAATTTTACCGTTATCGATACCTAGCTGATTTGTAAGTGCATCAGCACCAAAGTAACCAAATACAGCTGTCCCCTTATAAAAAACTTCATCATCAACTAAAAGCTCAAAAGTAAAGCTTTGTACTATCATGCCACCTGCCATAGTGGTGCTTAATAATACTGATTTATTAACTATTGTTTTGCCACGTAAATCAATTTGTTTAACTAAGTTACCGCTACCATCAAGGTTACGGAAAAACAGGTCTTTTTCAGGGTATTTAAGAGTTGTGCCCATATAACCCGAAATAAAACCATTTGGTTGTAATGCAATTTCCATGATTAATGAATATGGCATCCAATTTTCATGGCTATTTTTAGTGAAGTACCATGCATCTTCTGGCACATAATATTCAGCAATACAGCTTGATGGGTTTTTAAGATCTAATCGCTTACCTTTAACCTCAATAACTTGTGTGACTACTTGTAAATCACCACATGGAGTACGTGGTGGAATTCGCCCTTCATATATATCAAAGTCAGAACCAAAACAGTTAGAAATATTACCCGTTGCAAACTCAAACATATGCCAAGGTGTAAATGGTGCTTGGTTTGGTATCCGATTTTGACCGGCTACAAGCGGTGCTGCAAAATGTTGAATTGGTGTAACGCCTTTTTCTTTTACTGCAGTTAAATCAGATTCAACTCGCATCAAAGGGCGTTTAGGGTTTTTAAATGGGTCAATACCTCTTTCATCTAGTTGGCTTGCATCAACTTTACTTTCTTTAACTGTATTATCGCTAATAATCACAGCCGTTTTATTTTGAGATTCAAGTAACTTAGTATTATCAGGTAAATTCACAGGATATGGTGAGTTTTCATCTTGTTCTGTGATCATTACACATAGATTTTTGAAATCTACAACCACTTTGTCATCAAGAATAATATCAATGTTCGCTTTCATAAACGGATAGGGTTCCATACCCATTTCTGTTACTTCCATACGATAAGTCAAGGTATTATGCTGAGGTATCACTTGACCGCGACAACGTACTGTTTGTGACATACCCGGCATAGGCTGAAAACGCGCATTATTTACATTAGCGTGCATGCCTAATTTAAGCATCAAAAACATGGCCATTTGACCACAACCTTCACTCATGAGTGAACCAGCCATAACCTGATCACCTTTAAAATGACATGGGAAGTACCAATGCTCTGGATCTAAGTCTTTTTGACCTTCAAGTAAACCTAAACCCCAGTGACCCCCATGAGCATCAACTTTAGTAATACGTTCTATCATTAAGAATTTTTCAGATGAAAATTTCAATGATGGATTACGGCCTCCTTGATCGTAATTATCACCAAAACATCCAGCAACATCACCATTAACGAGCTTCATCATATCAACATAGTCAAATTGTGTTTGGCTATTATTCATTAGCGGTTTAAAGTACAATTTTTTAGCATCAGCTAGTTGAGCTTTATCTTTATCGTTAAGTATTACACCTTTACCGTCAGCTAATTCTTCATCAGTAAAAAAGCCTGCACAGCCATTGCGCATGATCAATACTTTCTTGTCACCAACGTAACAGTCATAGTGGAAGAAAAACAATAATTGGTCGCCATTTTTAGCATACGAATCAATATGGATCTCATAGCGAAGTGTTTCACCACCAAAGGCCATTTCTTCTAAAAAGGTTAATTCACAATCTAATAACCGATAGACACGCTCACCTTTTGCTTCAAAATCAATACCAATATAGGAAATTAATAATAAATCACACTGTCCTGATTCAACCGATACTGACCAAGGGATCTGACCATCAATTAAAAATGGCGCATCTGTTGGAATATCGTATTCAGTACACATGTAAGATTTTTTATATTCATTTACTTTAGCATCTAGCTCAGTAACACGACTTACTAATAAATAATCTGTAGTTGGTAAACGTACACGGCGTGAATAGCTATCTATAATGTTATATTTACTACCAAATACTTTACCAATATCACCTTCAGCAAACTCAACTAAGTCCGCAGTATCCCAAATAATATTTTTTGGTTGGTTAAAACACTCTTCTAGTTGTAATGGCGGGTAACTGTATCCTGCTGGACCTTTAATTTCAAAACCAGACGTAATGTCTTTTGCAATAAGTGCTAACGGTGTTTGCTCAGGTACAACTGATAAAACAGGTTTTTTAGCAACTGTATTTAATTGACCATCAGACACGATTTTTGCCTGTATTTCTACTAATTGAGAAATGTGCTGCTGTGCAGCTTGGCGTGTTTTCAAAAATGCTTCATGAGTAGCTGATTGCTGATAAATCTCTTTACTGGCTTTGCTACTTACCTTTACAGTATTTGCTATTTTATTCGTATTTGATTGCGTACTTTTCACAATTGCTCCAACGTTAGCAGTTTTTACAATTACAGGTTTCACATCTGTAACTGCTTTAATGGTGTTTATCTGCTTAGGGGGTAAATTACTAATATCCACTGGACATGAAATTGGTGCCAGTGTTTTAGTAATAAGATTTTGTTTTATCTGTGCAATAACAGGTGAATTATGTGACTCAATCGATTGCGCTATTTTCTGGCCACCTAAGCTAATCTTTTTAATTAACTGAGGCCGTTTTTTTACAGGAACAACTGCGCGACTTTGATACGGTACATTTGTAGCCGACATGACTACATGCGCACTGGTGTCATCTCGCCCTAGGCCACTTAGTGCAATGTGAGATGCATGTTGTTTATTTGCTCCACCTTTATTTAAAATGAGAGCTGATTTAATAATACTGGCCACACCGGAGGCATTAAATGTATGACCTACATTAGATTTAACACTGCTAATTTTATTATTAGCCATCTGTGTTGCATAAAGTGAATTAAAGGCAGCTTGCTCAGCATTCTCTTCTGCCATAAAACCACTGGCATGCGCTTCTATTTGACTAATATTTGATGCTGAAACATTAGCGGCAAAGAGTGCTTTTTGTGCAGCATTGCGAACTGAATTTTCATCAACACCCGCAGCAAAGCCAACCCCATCAATTGTCGCATATGTATTTTTAGCACTCACCTTTGATTGTGGCTTTACTACAAACGCACCCGCACCTTCACCTACTAACCAGTTATTTTTATTAGCATGTCCATTTACTGATACAGGGCCATAATGTTGGCGTAAAGTAATATTTTCAACTGAACCTGCTAAATCAACACTTGCGATAACCACCGCATCAATATCACTTGTTTGAAATAAATTTTGTGCCAATTCAACACAACGATAAACTGAATTTTCTTCTGATGACAGTGTAAATGCAGGGCCTGAAAAATCCCATAATGCAGAAATACGCGATGCCATGATATTGCCAATAAAGCTGGTATATTGGTTAAGCTGAGCAGCATATGCAACACCATTTTTAGCAATATTAGTTAGCTCTTGTTGTTGTGCTTGCGTAAGCTCAATACCTTGTTGCTTTAAACTTGTTTCAATTTGTGTTGTTAAATTTACACGACCTCTATATTGATGTAATTCAAGTTCAACACCCATAGCAACTAAAACTGCAACATTTGAACCTGATTTAAGGCCAGCATCTTTTGCTGCATTATCGGCGACTTTCATCATCATGAGCTGCTGTGGAATAAGGCAGTCTTGCTCATTGGGTGGTACTTTAAAACGCAAAAAGTCGATATCAAAATCTGCTATATAACCGCCTTTTGGTGCTTTTTCTAACTGTAAAGCTTGCATTACTTGGCTATCGGTTTCGATACCTTTCCAACGTTCTTCTGGCAATTCTCTAAATGTATTGGTGTTTGCATCAATCACCTTTTTAAATTCACTTAGATTTTGTGCATGACCAAAATGTGCATCCATTCCCACTATCGCTAATGGTTCACTATTTTTAGCAACTTCACTAACTGGTTCTAACACTTGTGTTGGTTCTTGTAAAACTAAATGGGCATTTGCTCCACCAAAACCAAATACACTTACGCCAGCAGTTCTTGCTTTTTGCATTCCGATAACCGTATTTGATGGCCAAGGCGTTAACTCACTTGGCATTTGTTCGCCAGTTAAATAACCATTTTTAGAACTCAGAGGTTCATTTAGGTTAATAGTGGCAGGTATTTGTTTTTTATTGAGCGCCCAAATGGCTTTGGTCATGCCCGGCATACCTGCAGCCGTTAATAAATGGCCTAAATTAGATTTAACTGAGCCTAAAAGTGGCTTGTTATCGTAACGACTAAAAAAGGTATCCATTGAGCCTAATTCAACTTTATCACCTTTTGGTGTGCCCGTTGCGTGACATTCGATGTAATCAACCTCTTTAGGATTAACGCCGGAATTTTTGTATGCGCGTTCATATACTAAGACTTGGCCTTTGGTATTGGGACTTAAAACAAACTCCCCTTTACCATCATTTGATAAACCGCCGCCTTTAATAATCGCGTGAATTTTATCTCCATCACGCACCGCATCACTATGGCGTTTTAATACCATCATACCCGCGCCTTCACCAGCAAAAAGACCTTGTGAATTTTTATCAAAAGGAGCATGAATATTATTAGCTGGATATGCTTGAAATATTGAAAAACCCATATTTACAAACATAGGATCAGAGCCTGAAACCGCGCCCGCTAACATCATGTCAGCTTTGCCAGTATGTAAATAATCACATGCTAGTTTAACTGAATAACATGAAGAAGCACACGCTGCATCAAGGGCAAAGTGTGAACCACCTAAACCTGCAGCTTTTGCTAATAAAGCCGCGGGATAACCTGCTACTAAAGCATTATCTGGGTGCACATCTGTTTTTGGTTGCGTAAAGTGACTGAGTGAAAAGTCTTTATGCACTGTTTGCTTTAACGCGTTATCAACAACTTGATGATATAACGGCATAAATAAATGATTAGATGATTTAGTTGGAAATGATAAATTTCCCAAAATCAAACCACATTTTTCAAGTACATTACTGCCCCAGTAACCTGCATCTTTTAATGCTTGTTGTGTAACATAGAGGGACCACTGATTTAAATCGTCTAATTGTGCTAAATATTCAGGGCTAAGTGAACTATTTTCTTGCAATACAGAATGTGCATCAAAGTTAAAGTCACGTATGTAACCACCATGAATACAATAAAATTTATCTGTATCACCTTTGTTACCATAATATTTATCAGGATCTACGCCCATTTGATCGCTATTTGCTTTTGAGCGACAATCTTGTTGTTCTAGCAATTTTTGCCAAAATTCTTCAGGCGCTTGCGAGCCTGGGAATAAATTAGCAATACCTACGACTGCAATATTTTCCATTGTTACTCTCTATTAATAAATCTACTTGGTAAATTTATTGAGGCCACTTCGTGGCATTATTTAAGTAAACCATCTAAATATCTATAACTGGTTTATTTTTTAACTATCATTGAACCATGAAATAAATGACTTAATTCCATAATTACACCATGGCTTACTAACTTGGCCACTGCACGCATATAGGTCAATTCATCACTGGTACCTTTAGCATTTACAGGCACAGATAAATGATTCATTGAATTTAGTTTTGTATTATTAGTTACTTTGCTATCTAAAATTTTATCCACCCAACTAGACAATGAGCGTCCGGGCCCCATTTCTATAAATACCTGAGCACCTTTTTTGTGTAAGGTATTAACTAAACGTGGAAAGTCGACTCTGTCACATAAACATTTTGCGATGCTGGTAGCAATCGCTTTACTGCGTTGTGGAATAGGTAAATAACAGGAACTAGAATACATTTTAGTTTTAATGCGTTCGGTTACATCCATGGTATAAAGCTGTGTCATATCATTATATTCTGAATATGCAGGGGCACTGTGAATGGCATTTGCCATATTTAATGCCATTGCGCGTACACCTAATTTTTTAATTACTTTTTGACATGCTGGCGGATAACCCGCGACTAATAGGCTATCTGGCGTATTAACTATGGTGCAAAAGACTTTAGGCTCATCCGTACTTGCAAGTGCAAACTCTTCTACCGTGGCTTTTATGGTATACGTTTCCCAAATAAGCTCATTATCATCTGAGTTTTTAGGCATATTCCAGTGATCACGTAAAGTGAGTAAGTCACCACATAATTTATTATTAAAGGTATCAGAAGCAGCTAATCGTGCGCTCATTATGCCAGGTTGTTGCCAACACCCTAATGCTGCGTACATGCTCACTTCGCCCATGCTATAACCGGTAGCAAAGTCGGCTTTTACATTAAATACATCTTCAAATATTTTTGTGAAAACACACGCATAACCGACACCTGCTTCAGCAATATCAGCTAAACTGCCACGTAAAGCCAAATCTCTTTGTTTTAGCGCTTTAAAGCCTAGACGGTTAATGCTTCTTGGGTTAAGTAAGGTATCTTTTAATGTTACAGCAATATCATCCGCAAGTGCTGCTACTGATTGATATATTTGTGGGAAAAGATGAAATAAATCACGACCTAAACCAACATAAGTTGCACCGATCCCCGGATACATAAAGGAAATATTCTCACCTTTACCAACAGGTTTCGCAGTAAAAAAGCTGCCCTTAGGTGTTTTCCAGTTGCTATCATCTAAAAATGCTTTTGTTATGCCTTGCTCAGCTAATGATATTTCTTTATTAAGTTCAGCAAGAGATTCGCCAAGTAATACAACTGCATATTGCTCTTGTTCATCAAATTGCGCAAAACATGATTTGGCAAGTTCCTTCAAAGACAATGAGGTTAGACTATTTAAACTCGCCATTTTATCTAACAGTGATTTTTCATCATCAGCAGAGAGTAAAAATATTGATAAATCGCCATTTGCAATAAAACCATTATTTCTAATATCTTGAACAGGAAACCGTTCATTTGTTGTTAATGAAGTTGCAGCTAATAGGTTTTCTTCTAATATAATTTGACAATAATTATCTGTTGTTTGACAACTATATGCTGCAATATGTGCACTCCCGTCAGAATTTGGATACCAAGGACGAGACTCCGTTGGTATATAAAATGCTGAAGTTTGATAAAGTGATAATACATTTGAGTTTGCATTTTGCCATTCATTAATTGCAGGAATATATCTTTGTTGCAGTGAAATAATACATTTTAACAAACCTGCTAATTGTGAAAACTCGCCGCCCTCACCCGTTACACTTTTAGCACAACTTAACGCAGTGTTTAAAACAGAGTCATTTTGATAAGTCTGTAGTAAACCTTGCTGTTCAATATCAGATAAAGTTTTATCTGCATTGGCAGATACTTCAAGTAAATGTACTTGTTCAGCAGTGATATTTGCTTGTTCTAGTGCAAGAGAACTTGTTTGAGTGACATTATCACCCACTGCAAAGCTCTTGATATTTGAATAAATATATAACGCATTTTGTCTTGCAAAATCACTATGCGCAATCAAAATACTGACGATACCTTCTACTTGGTTATAGGATATAAAACTTTCATCAAAACTGATCGTTGCCGATTTTTGTTTTAAATCATCCTCATCAGTTGAACTGAATATGTTAACTCCAACAAGTGCAACCAGCTTATTTTGAGCTATTAAAATTTCACTTTGTGTTAACGCAAGTGCTAAATCTGTGTTCTGTGACAATTCAATAATATTGATATCTTGAATGTTTAAATTATTAGTTGATGCTAAACGTGCTACAGAGTCAGCAACAAGTTTAGACTTATCTGCACTTGTTGCTAAACTAAATTGTTTAGCAACGCTGCCTTGATAAAAAGCACGCTCAACTAAATCGATATTTGAATAACCACCAAAATTTGCATCTAACCCGATGATAGATAAATGCGCTTTAAGCATTTTTACCCCCATCAGTTTTTAAAAACAAATTGTTCAAGTTTTCGCTAATAGTTACCTCAGCAGAATTGACTTGCGCTAATATTTGCTTATTTTCTGAAATTAAACGAATATCTGCGACTACCTTAGATGCAGTTTGTTCAACAACTTTTAAATCAATATAAAATGCTTCATCTAACATGACTTCGCGATAAACCTGCCAAGCTAACGTTTTAGAGGGTAAGCTCCCCATGCCAAGCTGCTTGCGCACCCAAACTAACATCGCTTGATAAACTAAATCGTTAGCAAATATATTATGATTTGAGTGAACCGTATTAACAGGGATCACAAACTCTCCCTGCTTAAATTTTGCGATGCTTGGTACTGAACACGCTAATAATAAAGATGTTTCATTACAGGAGATCACATCAGTGATCCCTTGTAAGCTTTCGCCATGAAATAAAGTCCCATTTTGATAAAGTGCTGTCGCTTCAACCGAAACATCAGAGCTTAGAGCTGGTAACTGTAAATTAGTAATAGGTAAATCATCACGTCTACGAACCAAAGTCAACTGGGCACCATAATGAAATACAGTTTTACCATTTGAACTACTATTTGCAACCGTACTCGATATTTTTGCATCAAGCTTTAAAGTATCACCACTGTCCGCTAATACTTTAAAATCAATGTTTACTTCATCAAATTGATTACCATCACCTTTTTCATGATTAAGAGTGATACCTTTAAACAGTTTATAGTTTTCAAGCCCCTGATAATGGTAACCGGTATAAAGTGATACCGCAGCTTCACTCATCCAAGCAATCGCACATACAGTTGGCAATACTAGATTGCCATCTATGACATGATCAGCTAGAAATGCATTAGTAAAGGTCGCGTTAGTCGTTTGTAATGCTTTAGTTAAACGACTAACTTGTGGCTTTTTTATATCAAAATCCTGTGTTTGGTCTTTAGGCTCTTGATCTTTAGATAGGTCATTACCTACAAGGATTTGTGCACAACGGTTATCTGTTGCTGCAAGTTCACTGACTAATAGTTGCGCCCCTGCATCTAGCGGTATGATATAAACACCTCGGGCATCAAACATGCGTTTAAGCTCTGGAGTTACCATGCCACCATCCCAAGGACCCCAATTAAAACTCAATACTTGTGTTTGTGGGTGTAACGCTTTAAAACGATAAGCTGTTTTATTTAAAATCTCATTGGCAATTGAATAATCAGACTGACCTGGGTTACCATAAAAACCCGCAGCAGAAGAGAACAAGACTAAGTGTTTTAATTTAGATTTTCCAGAAAATGATTGCTCAGTAACTGATAATAATGATGTTAATCCATCAATTTTCGTACGGTATACCGCATCAAATTCTGCTAATGTTTTTTGTTCAATAAATTTATCGGCTAAAACACCTGCACCATGAATGATACCAGTCACATTGCCAAACTCAGCAATGATAGGTTTTACGGCCGCTTGTACACTTTCGCTATTAGTTACATCAGCAGATACATATTGTGCTTGGCCACCAGCTGATTCGATTGCAGCTAATGTTTGTGCAATTTCGCGATTTGCCAATACTGGACGGATAAACTGAGAGATTTTAACTGGTGTAGGTTTATCACCTGTTGCAATCAATGCTTGCATCGCTGCTTTTTTAAGTGCGACTTCATCATTAATGCCATTAGCCCAACTAGGCTCGTTAGCATCAAAAGACGAACGCCCTAATAAAACAAATTTTGCTTGGTATTGTTTCGCAATTTCAATAACACAATGTGCTGTTACGCCCTTTGCGCCACCGCTCACTAAAAATACAGAATCTTTATCTATGTTATTCCCTGATGTCAGTGCGTAACTATCTGTTACTTCACCAATCAAAGTTAAACGACCTGTTTCATCGTAGCCAACTTCACTTAATACCGCATCTACATCAGCTAATTCATCTGTGATGATGTTTGCAACATTTTCAGCTGACATCGTTGAAACAACATCAATTGCACGACAAAATACGCCAGCTTCACTCCATTCATGAGATAAGGTTTTAACTAAGCCGTTTAAACCACCTTGAACTAAATCAACTGTAACATCATTTGATTCAAAGCCAATTTGGCCTCCTTGTTGTGTTAGCACTATAAACGAAGCGCGAGCGACTTTAGCTGCTTTTACATTACATAATTTCGCTAAAATAAAGGCTAATTCTAAACCTTGTTTTGAAGTTTGTGGGTAAACAATGTTTTCAATGGTGGATTCAGGGTGTAAATAAATAACTGAATCTAGTTGTGCATTGGTTGAAATAATCTCACTGATCTGCTTTTCATCAACACTTGAAATAGCAATTTCATTTACCGCACTTGGTAAGGCTTTATTTGATTGTGCATTAACCCAGCTAGGATTAAGAACAGTAACATTCCAACCACTGTTAATTAAGCTTTCACTTAGTTCAACTGATGTATCACTGCCATCATTCACAACTAATGCATTAGCACCTTTTGTATTTTGGTTAATTTTAGTTACTGCTGATAAACGTGAAATTGCCACTGTTGCACTTGGTGCGCCTGCGACTTTTTTAACTACATGCGTTTCAGCTTTAGGCTTTTTTACAGCTGCGACCTCTGAAGCAGCTGTTACGCCACCCACTTTACTTTGCATATGCGTTACGATTTCACCTAAAGTGCGC
>NZ_NQMR01000173.1 GCF_002276045.1 Pseudoalteromonas sp. NBT06-2
ACTGCTTTTTGAGAAGTTACATTTTCAGCCCATAACCTTGTTGTGGTATTTTGTTGACCAAATCTAGCTTCATCTTGAAACCAGATGTCTATGCTAGCTCTATCACGATCTTTAGGGATCATATCAATTTTGAATTTTTTTAAATCCTCTTGAATTTATTGTGCTTGCTTGGGGTGCTTAAATGGTCAACTACCGCGTTATTTATGTTGATAAGTGAATAACCATTACCTGCAATAAATGTCTTGTATTTGACCATTTAAACTCCCGCTGAAATCATGCATTTCCAAGTAGCTTGGGTATATACCTAATCCACTTCAAGCTGCGTGTTTCAGGACTGCTGAGCAACTCATGATCTAGGTGCATCTTTTATTAACCTAAATACCTGACACCAATGCGATAACCTGGAACACCATTTTTTTGATAGCTTGCATGTAACATGGTGCGATTGTCTAACATAGATATTTCACCAATACCTTCGGGTAAATTCCAGCTATGTTCGAGCATTATTTTGTTTATCACTTCGGTCATATCTTGTTGATGAAAAATATTATAATGAGATTTAATTCCTTTAGTGTTGATTTGATCATATGAGTGTTCTTTCATGCATTGTAAATACGCCACTATGTTTGGAATAAATAAGGTAGAAGAAGTACGAGGTTCAGCCTGTGTAGGATCAAAAGGGTTGCGAGTATATAAAGAATAGGGGGTTGGTTGGCTTTCGTTGCGATCGCGATGAAAATTTAAATGAGGAAAGCGGTTTTTATGACCTATATCTCGAATAGAATCAGGTAAATAAGCATTTTCAATGATCACAGTACCAAATAATGTAATGAGTCTTTTACATATTTCAGATAAATCCATGTTTTTATCATGCAGATTTAAGCTAACAGGTTTTGCAAAACGTATTTTCAGTCCGAAATGTTGCATTGTAAAGCCTATTCCAGATCTATGTTTGACGACTTCAATATTAGGTAAAAGTTTTTCTCCGTAAAATTGTCTTAACGAAGCAATGTAATGGGGAATGAGTATCTGGGCAGTTATTTTATTATTGTTTTCAAAGCACTCTAGCTGAGACTCTGGCATAGAAATGAGTTGTTCTATTATTTTTAAGTTGACTAATGGCATAAATAAATACCTATTTTTTTGTTGCTCTTTGAATATAGTGATGTGCTAAATTGTGAGTACCATGCCTGAGTGTTTGAGCGATAGTGATGATGTCCTGATGTAAAGAGTCTAAGTTCATATTTTCAAGGTTTTGATCTAAGGGCTCTAAACTATAGGTTAAAGTAAACATAGATTGAGAGTAAGGAAGAATTCTGACTGACCAGTTATTCATTATTGTATGTTCGCCATGTAATTGGTTGACGTATTGCGCTATGAGTTTAGGATAAAAATCAGCTGAGCTGTAAAACCATACTTTAGGAGCTTTAATTACTTGACCTAAATTATTTATATGTCCCCCGCATGACCAACAAGGCATTAAACTTTTTAAAGTATAAAAAGCATATACTAATGGTACAATTGCTCCTTCAATTGGGTATCTATCAGGATCGCTACTCATTTGCTTTGGTGCTATAGGGCATCGATATGAGCAAAATTTAGTTGTTTTAAAGGAGTCGTTGTTTGGCCCTCCATATCGACAACCTGGACAAGGACGTTCTTGCGTATCACTCGGCTTATTAACAAAATCTTGTAGCATAACTTTAATGAGTTGTTTCGCCTCTACTTTAAAGCTGTCGTCTTTTATCCGCATAATTTAACCAAAATTTGTAGCATATTGTAAGCATAGTCAATACAGAGAAAATTTAAAAATTGATTTGTTAGCTTAAAATTACGCGGGTGACTATGGTATTGTCAGCAGATGGGTAATATTTTAATTGCCCGTTTTCATGGCCTTTTTGGCGATTATCTGAGATAGAGCTTGAACTTGAACTTAAATTGCAGCTCTATAACAGGTGAGATCTTGCAAATAAGCAGTGGTGCCTTTCACCTGCCAGTAACCCTAAACTTTTATTCTAGCAACGACCAGCAGAGCCGGAGGTATGATGAAAGCCCCTGAAAAGGGGCTAAAATTAAACTCCTGACAATTGCATTTGATCTTGTCGCTTTTCTTCGTTCTCTTGATTTTTAATATATTCTCGAATCATCTGTTTATCTAAGCCTACAGTGCTTACGCACTACCCTCTAGCCCAAAAAAGTCGTCCTGTGAAATTTATTTTTACTTGCAAATAATTTCTGAATATTCGAATTACTGATTTTCCTTTTATAAAACCAATCATATTAGCAAGGCTATATTCGGGAGGGAGCATCAGTAACATATGAATATGATCATTCGTAGCATAACCCTCGAACAATTCAACTCCTTGCTACCTACATAAACACCGGCAGAGGCGGTGGTTTACCTAGATTGAATTAATCATGATGTCTGCTAGTTTTTTATTACCGTTTGATATCAGTTGATCTGAAATTTGTTGTTTAATTGCAGCTGATTTGTTTTGGCTCAGCTTAAACTGCCCATTAATTTCTTTCAGTGATACTTTAAAAATGGTGATAGCTTTAAGCATATTCTCGATCGCTTTGCTTGGTGCAGAATCTAATAACCAAGGTTTAGCTTGTTCTTTTTCAAAGAATTGTGTGGTGAACTCCATTTGTTGATATTTTTCACTGCTATCGATTATGGCTTTGGCTTCACCAGTGATGCATATTTTACTGTAATTCCAAGTTGGAACAGGCTGACCTTCACTATAGTTAGGTGAAATATAACCTTCTTCACCATGAAATACTAAAGTGATATTTTCAATTTGGTTTCGTTTTAGCTTTTTAGCTAAAGGATGTTGATTGCTTGTATGACCAATTAATAAGGCTTGTTTTTCGTCAAAATGAAAAGGAATATGGCTGATATGTGGCAATTTTCCTTCATTATTTATAATTAAAGTTGCTAATGGATTATCTTGTATTAATTCCATTAACTTAATTTGTTCAGGGTTAGTTTGATAATGTTTAGGTGGATACATAATTCAACCCCTTTTCGAAATTGTCACTTCAAACTCTTGTTTTTGTGTTGCAGTTTTTAATAATTTTTCTTTTACTTTTGGCCATTCATCATTTGTGATGCTAAACAGGGCTGTATTACGGTATTCACCGTTGGGCGATCGACGATGTTTTCTAAGTATGCCCTCAAAGTGACCGCCTATACGGGTGATTGCAGTACGTGACTGTTGGTTAGTTTCGTTAGTGCAAATTTCAACTCTCACCATATTTAAAATCTCAAATGCATATTGCAACATTAAATATTTGGCATGTGAATTTACATAGCTACGCTGAAATTTAGGAGTGATAAACGTATGGCCTATTTCAAGAGATTTATCTTTTTTATTTAATCTAAATAGCCTTGTTGAACCTATTACTTGATTGGATTTTTTATCAACCGTGACAAACGCAATTTGTTGACCTAGTTCCATTTCATTAATGGCTTCTAACATCCAATTTCTGGCAATTTCTTTTGTTTCGCAGCGATTCATTGACATGTGCTGCCATATTTCAGGGAAATTTCCTGCTGCACGGTATGCGTCTAAATACCTCATTGTCATAGGCACTAATTTAATTAATTGGCTTTGTAGTATTTGCGGTTTAAACATTATCATCTCCTGTTTGGTGTATTTCTATTATGTGTTTTACTGGTATAAACTCTACAACCAGAATTAAACTATTGGGTATACCAGTTTGAAATCGCTTTCACTTAAATTAGATTCCAGTTCAAAAGCAAAATATATTGTGATAGCTGATGCAATTCGTCAGGCAATAAAGCAAGGGCAAGTTGCACCAGCTGAGGCATTGCCTTCGGCGCGTAAATTGGCCGAGCAGTTAAATACCAATCGACATACAATAATGGCTGCGTTTGCAGAGTTGGTGGCTGAGGGTTGGGTAGAAGCAAAACAGAGATCTGGCTATATAGTTGTAGCTTCTTTACCTATTCAATCGAGTCAAAATATAAATAAAGTTGAAACTAAACAAGCGCAATTTAAATGGCAGTTTGTACGTAAAGGTATAATTCAAAATCCGATTAAAGCAACCAAATTTAGATACAATTTTGCTGGTGGTCAGCCTGATTTAAGGTTATTTCCTTTTGATGAGTTTAGAGGTTATTTCTCTCAATCTTGTCAAAGACCACAATTTGATGATTTGAGTTACGGTGATAGTAAAGGTTTGCCTGACTTAATTAATCAAGTTTCTACTTATTTACGCAGAATGCGCTCTATTACTGAAAAGGAAATAATGATCTGTAATGGCTCTCAAGAAGCTTTATATATGGTGACGCAATTGTTGCTGCAGTCAGGAGATAAAGTTGCCGTAGAGCAATTAGGTTATCCACCTGCTTGGGCTGCGTTTAGAAGTTCTGGCGCTGAGTTAATTCCTATTAATCAAGATGAAAAAGGCATCATTCCAAAGCACTTAGAATATGAACTTAAATTGAATACAATCAAATTGCTTTATTTAACACCGCTACATCAGTATCCAACGACTGTGACATTAGATGTTGAGCGGCGTATGAAAATTTATCAGCTAGCGGTTAAGTATCATGTGGCGATTGTTGAAGATGATTATGATCATGAATTTCATTACAAGTGCCAGCCTATTGCACCTATGGCTGCGGATGATCCTTTAGGCTTAGTTATATATATTTCTACATTTTCTAAATTAATGTTTGGCAGTGCTCGTATCGGTTATGTCGCGGCAAATCAGAATTTAATACAGGCTTTAGCTGAATATAAAACTTTAATGAACCATAAAAATAATGTGTTGATACAGCAAGCAGTATCAAGGTGGATGAAAGAGGGCGGTTTTGAATGTCATTTACGTCGTATGACACGTACCTATCAAAAACGCAGGGATATCACAGTTAATATTTTAAAACATTATCAAAGTTTAGGTTTGCCAATAAAGTTTAAAAATCCAGATGGTGGCATGGCTATTTGGGTTGATATGGGTAAATCGATAGTGGGATTAAAAGAAAAATTATTTAAAAAGCAGGTGTATTTACAAACTCAATTGGAGTTTGATTTAAATCATAATAATCGTAAACAGGAAGTCAGTTCCTTTAACTTTATTAGAATTGGCTTTGCTTCCATGGAAGAAAGTGAATTAAAACAAGGGATAAAAATAATTTTTGATACCCTTTATGGTGATTATTTGGTTGAATCAATTCAATCAGTATTTAATACTGAGCAATAATCAGTGATCATATACCCAAGCCACTTCAATATGTGAGGTTCAGGACTGCTGAGCAATTCATGATCTAGGCGCATTTTTGCATTAATGGTTACTCCCTTAAAAAAAGATGGACCGGCAATATGCTCCTGCATTGCTCTAGTACCTACATCCATGCAGGCAACAACGAGCATGATTTGCTCAGAAGTCCCTGTAAGGTTGGTTTATAAATACTTTATGCAGCGTTATTGATTTTGAAAAGGGAATAAGCATGTTCTTCAATCAATGCCTTGCCTAAAGTATTTCTAATTCCAACTGAATCCTGCATCTTGAAGTGGTTTGGGTATAAAATTAATCACTTATTATTTTTAAGTCAGGTAAAATAGAGACTTTATAAAATTGATTTAGCGAGTAAATAAAGTTGTTAAACATTACGCTTTTCGAGCAAGAACTCAAACTTGAAATGGATGATACTGGTTTGCAAAGCCTTTATTGGGCAGATCAACTTGTAAGCCAAGTTAATTTAGCTAGCAACCGTGTTGCAGAGGTTGTGCATAGATTTCAGTTACAACAAAATCATGAAACGGTAGAAATAAGTCTCAATTTACAAGCACAAGAGCAAACTGTTGATTATCAATTATGGATAGATCAAAAGCAGCAAACTTCAGGTGATTTTCAATTACCGCAAACGGGTCATTTAACTAAATCAGAGCAAAAAAGAAGTTTTCTAGGTATTGCGGCACTTGCATTTAAGTTGCTTAAAAGTGCAAAGGTGATTAAAGCAGTATTAGCAGGAGCTTCAGTGGCGGGTTATGCTTGGCTGTTTTCAATTGAATTTGCATTAGTACTGGTCGCTTGTTTAGTGGCACATGAATATGGTCATGTTAGAGCGATGCAATACTTTGGTATTAAAACTAAAGGCATATATTTAATTCCTTTTGTAGGTGGCTTGGCGGTTTCAGATGATAAAATAAATACCCGATGGCAAGATGTGGTGATTTCTATCATGGGGCCGTGTTTTGGTTTGTTAATGTCATTTGCTTGTTTAATTTTATATTACGCCACAGATATGGAGTTATTCGCAGGTGCTGCAGTGATCAGTGCTTTACTTAACTTATTTAATTTATTGCCAATTTTACCGCTAGACGGTGGTCATGTTCTTAAAAGCATCAGCTTTTCAATGCGCTCTTGGATTGGTTTGTCTGTGTGTATGTCAGGGATTGCTTTAGGCGCTTGGGTCGCTTATACATTTGGTTTGGTATTATTGGTGTTTTTCTTATTTATAGGTTCAATTGAAGTAATTTTTGAATGGCGACAACGTCATTACTCTCATTTAGTACCGCTTGATAAATATGGTCAAATATTTTCAGCTGTTTGGTTTTTATTAGTCGCTCTAGGGCATATATGGGTGATAGTGAGTTTTGCCGATTCAGATAATCCTATATTAAGCTTACCAGTGAAAATATTGAGTAGTTAATAAGTTTAATGTAAAAATAAATAGCGCCTTAATACTGAAAGTTATATTGGCTGTCGGTATGGTTTAAAATAGGTTTTTAACCAAATATTAGTAAATTTAGTGAATTTTTTATCATTTTATATGGGTTTTTATTTTTATAATATTGAAAAGTAACAGTATTTTTGTTGGTATGATATTTGTATTAATAATTATAGAAGTAATTATCTGATATCAATGTATGATTTTAAATCTTGATATCTCAGTTTAGAAGTAAAAGAGGAATATTTATGTCGGAACAAGGTTCAGGTGGTAACGTAATCGCTGCAATTTGTAATGTATTTTTCCCTGGCTTAGGTCAACTAGTACAAGGTCGTATTATGTCGGCTTTAATTTTTGCAATTATTGTTTTCGGTGGTTACGCACTATGGTTTTTAGTCGTGCCTGCAATAATTGGTGGTATCGCACATTTATGGGCAATCATAGATGCGGCTAAGTTTGATAACCGCAGGCATTAACGTATTAGTCCAGTTTGAGATGATTTAAATTAATACTTAACCAAAAACTAAAGCTGATAACAGACAGTACCGTTGAAAATACAACGGTACTGTCTAAAGTGGTTTGATATTCTTTTAATTGCATTGGAATTTCAATTCTTAAGGCATTAAAAATTAAACCCAAAGTGATACTCGAAACGACTGGATTAAAAGGAATACCATGAATTCACTGACATGCCTAGAATTGTAAAACCTCATAAGCTTTGAATGGTCACTTAATTATCGGAATTGGTATTTTCATCCTCTGAACCAACTCAGCTATCCGTTGATTGAGTTAGTTTAAACTGAAGAAGGTCTATTTGCGAAGCCTCACCATTATCCAGCGTTCAATTATTTTCACACTGACTTCGGCTTTAGATTTGTCTTTCGGTTTATAATACCAATACGAGTAAGTTAGTGATCAAATTTTAATAAAGATAAATTTTCAAAAACAAGGCGCTTGATTGAGTAATAGCAGGCTATTAGGATTGAAAGCAACGATGTTATTAGAATATTTAGTTCATTTAAATTGAGTAATTATTTATTCGTATTGGTATAAGACCTTGCAGGGATGATAGCTGATGATATGTAGGGGTTAATCGAGCTCATATCTACAGGTTTGATGCACGCCGTTTTTCAGGTTATCTGGTACCTAAATTTGCCTTGTTCTAATAAGCACAAAGTTACACTCTTTATCTCATGATTTTTATCACTGTTTAGAATAATAGACGCGAGCTATTGTGTTTTAAACAAAAAAATATCAAAATCATTCATCAAAGCGCAAAGCGGCTAAACTTGCATGTTATGGATAAAAAATCGCCAATAATTAGCCGTGCCAGTGGCATAAACAAACTAAAAGCTAAAATGCATACTTTAGATTTTAGCTAAAATATTGTTTATTCTACTTATACTCAGAGAGCTTAATGAAAAAAATGAAAATACTAGTCATACCGAACAGAGGTCGTTCTTATAATGCTGTTCGTCCCGAAGCAGAGTGTTATATCGCTTTAGCTCAAGCAGGTCATCAAGTCACTATAATGACAGTCGTAACAAACGCCTATATTGATGAATATAAAAAAGCTAATTTAACCGTTATCACACTAAAAAATAAAAAAAAATACAGCTGGGCTGTTATTAAACAAATTCATCAGTATATTAAAACTCATCAAATCGATATTGTATATGCTACTGAGTCTAATGGTATATCTAATGCTGCTTTTGGCTGCATTGGCACTCAAGCTAAAATGATAGCTTATCGAGGTACATCTGGTGGCATGTACAAAACGGACCCTAGTAATTATTTATCCATGCTACATCCAAGAATAAATGGTGTTATAGGTGTTTCAACAGCTGTTTCTGTCAACGTAAAAGCAAAAGTAAGAAACTCAATTAAAGTCAATGTGGAAACCATATATAAAGGTCATGATTTAAATTGGTATCAAGAAGAAGCAACTGATTTAAAAAGTCTAGGAAGCAATGAAAATAATTTTAATATAATGTGTGTTGGCAGCCCTAGACACCATAAAGGCACTTACATCTTACTTGATGCCGCTAAAGAGCTTAATGATATTGCAGATTTACACATTATTTTAGTGGGTGATAATCTACAAAAACAACCTTTTATTGATCAAATTAATAAGTCTGGCATGAGTGAACGTATTTTACTGCCTGGTTTTAGAAGTGATGTGCCAGCAATAGCAAAAGCATGTGATTTATTAATATTACCTTCATTGAGTAAAGAAGGTTTAACACGAACCGTTTTGGAGTCCTTATCAAATGGAACCCCTGTTGTTTCATCTGAAAATGATGGCGTAGTTGAAACTATTGAGAACGGTGTCAATGGTTACTTAGTACCTATTGGTGATATAAAAGCGTTCGCTGAAAAAATTAGAATGCTTTATAACGACAGAGACTTATTAAGAAAAATATCTAGCAAGACTCAAGATGTTATTTTAGATAAAATGTCACATAATAAAACTGTAACGAGTATGGAAGCTTATTTCTATAAAATTTTAGCTCAAGTTAATTAAAGCAATTTAAGTTCACTAAGGAGATGGCAATCATCCCCTTAGTGTTTTGTTAGGCACTAACTCAATCACTAAACCTGATAAAAATCACGGTACCATTTCACAAAGTTATCAACTCCCTCACTAACCGTCATGGCAGGTTTATAACCAGTAGCAGTAAGTAAATCTTCTACATCTGCATAGGTTTGATAAACATCACCTGCTTGCATCGGCATTAAGTTTTGCTTAGCTTTAATACCAATAGAATGCTCCAGAGAATCAATAAACTCAGTTAACTTTATTGGATTACCATTACCTATATTATAGAGCTGATATGGCGCAGAACTTTGTGCTGTACGACCTGTTTCTACTTGCCATTCTTTGTTTCCCTCTGGAATAATATTTTGAATACGTATAATACTTTCAACAATATCATCTATATAGGTAAAGTCTCGACGCATATCACCATTATTATATACGTCAATGTTATCACCATTAATTATAGCTTTGGTAAATTTGAACAGCGCCATATCAGGGCGTCCCCAAGGACCATAAACAGTAAAAAACCGAAGACCTGTAGTCGGAACATTATATAAATGTGAATAAGTATGTGACATCAGTTCATTAGATTTTTTAGTTGCCGCGTATAAAGAAATAGGATGCTCAACACTATCGGACGTAGCAAATGGCACTTTATTGTTTAACCCATAAACAGAGCTAGATGAAGCATAAACAAGATGCTCTATATTGTTATTTCTACACCCTTCTAAAATAGTTAAGTGACCTACTAAATTACTGTCTGCATACGCCATAGGGTTATCAATAGAGTAGCGAACACCTGCTTGCGCAGCTAAGTGTATTACGCGTTGAAATTTTTGTTCAGAGAATAAACAAGAGATCTCTTCTCTATCAGCAATATCCATTTTTACAAAATTAAATAAACGTTCTGCTTCTAGTTCTTTTAATCGCGCCAGCTTTAAATTTACATCATAATAATCATTCAAGTTATCTAAACCAATAACTTGATGCCCTGCTTCACATAAACGTTTAACAACATGAAAGCCAATAAAGCCTGCGGCACCTGTGACTAAGTATTTCAATATTTTTTCCTTATAAATCTTATGTTAATCTAATCTGTTCCAAATAAGTCACGAGTATAGACTTTACTAGCTACATCATTAAGCTCATCAACCATACGATTAGCAATAATGACGTCTGATTGTTTTTTAAATTCTATTAAATTGGTTAATACTTTTGAATGAAGAAATTCAGCGTCATTTAATTTTCGTGCAAAAATAATAACTTCAATACTTTTTGCTTTAATGCATTTTAAAATATTCTGAATAGATGATGTTCTAAAATTATCTGAGTCAACTTTCATTATCAACCGGTAGATACCAACAACATCAGGGTTTCGTTTAATTATTGTATCAGTAATATAATCTTTACGTGTGTTTTTTGCATCCACTATAGCTCTAATTGTTTGGTATATCACGATAATTGGCTAACAACCGAGAATCATCAAAATATGAGATATTTAACGAAACAGAAGCTAGGCTGTAGCGAGGTCAATAGTAGTGTTAACACTACTATTGACAGGTAATTCTTGTGCTCGGTGGTTACGCACTATGTTTTTTAGTCGTGCCTGCAATAATTGGTGGTATTGCACATTTATGGGCAATCATAGATGCGGCTAAGTTTGATAACCCCAGGCATTAACGTATTAGTCCAGTTTGAGATGATTTAAATTAATATACTTAACCAAAAACTAAAGCTGATAACAGACAGTATCGTTGACAAGACAACGGTACTGGCTAAAGTGGCTTGATATTCTTTTAATTGCATTGCAATTAAATAGGCGTTTACACCAAGTGGTGACGCACTTAATAATACTGTTACTGCTAACAACTCTTCATTTAATACCACTATATATTTGCCTAGCCCATAAACCAGAGTCGGTAATAAAAATAGTTTTAAAGCGCTGGCTAATGCACTCATATGCCAGTTTTTACTTATTTGATAAAAACTTAAATTTGCACCTAAAACAAATAATGCTCCTGTTAATGCGGGTTTAGCTAAGAGTTCGAGTGCGTTATTTAATTGTATTGGAATTTCAATTCTTAAGGCATTAAAAATTAAACCTAAAGTGATACTCGAAACGACTGGATTTAATAGTACATTTTTAAAAAATCCGATCCAATTAAAGTTATTCGCTTGATTGTTAATTTGACTTAATAAAAAAGTAAGGGAAAATAATAAAGCACTGTGAAATGTAATAATGAAAAATACACTTCCCATCACATGGACCCCAATGGCTGAAATAATGATGGGCAGACCAACTAAAATTGTATTGGAATAACTACAACCTAAAGCGTAAATTGCTGATGTAGTCAAATTATTATTATGTGTTGTGAGTTTATTTAATATAAAACCGAATGCAAAAATGGCCAAAACGGGAATATAAAACACGAATAAAGCATCGGTATTTAAACTGGTTTCTAAAGGTGCTTTATACATATTTAAAAATAAAAAAACAGGAATACATAAGTTAAATATGAATTTACTGATCCCACCTATTTGTATTTTATTAAAAGCCCCAAAGCGTGTTGCTAAAAAGCCAAGTGAAACCAAAAATAATAATGGGAAGATAATTGAAAAAGTCGTCATGATCACACCTTATACCAATTCCGATAATTAAGTGTTCATTCAGAGCTTATGAGGTTTTACAATTCTAGGCATGTCAGTGAATTCATGGTTATTCCCTTTAAAACTGACATAACAACGAAGTGTAAATTCTCATAAGCCCCTTTTAGGCGGGTTTCAAAGCGCTTTATTCTTCGTTATTGGTTTTGATAAGGGAATAACTATTGTCTGTAACCAATGTCTTGCCTAAAGCGCTTTGAACTCCCGCTGATTGATCTCTATATTAACGGAAATAGTATTATATATATTA
>NZ_NQMR01000174.1 GCF_002276045.1 Pseudoalteromonas sp. NBT06-2
TCTATATTAACGGAAATAGTATTATATATATTAGTGCATTATGACTGTAAAGATTGAAGAGAGATAGATAAAAGCGGAATAACTTAATAAATACCAAAAATTTTTATTTGTGTATAATGCGCGAATCTTAAGCTGGTGCAATATGATAGGTGATTACATGGAATATGAATTTATTAGAGATCCTGATTTAGATGTTGTTGGAAAAGGGTTTCAAGTTGAATTTTCCCATGAGCATCGTATTGTGGGTCGTTGGTTAATAGAAGAATTTGGTACTGACTTAAATGAGTTAAAAAGCGTTTTTAATTTTATGTCTGCAATTGAAGCAGGTAAAATTACCGAACAGTTTGTTTTAGGCAAAGAAATTAGCTTAAAGCTCAATCGTTTTGAAGCTTTAATTGAAGCGAATGCACTTCATCAAAAAGAGCATGATTTATCTGTTTATGCAGATGATGCGTTAGAATTGGATGAAAATGATTTATCTGCAGGCTGTGGTTTTGAAGACTTTTTAGATATGATTGAAGCTTGGCGTGATTTTGTAATTGATAATAACCGAAAACGTAGCCGCTAATTATATTGTTTAGTGGAAACGCCAAAGTAAACGGCATTGAACCTCAATGTATTTAAAAACGGTCTTTACTTTACTCTCACAAGCAAAAACGGTTGAAGATATTGATGCATCGCTGCCTTGGAATATCAACAAGTGGATTGATTAGAATTGTCTGGTGGAATAGTGCTATCTTCTAACACACTCACATATATTAACAGTTATCAATTTAGTGTTACGAATATGAGGTGTAGAGGCAGGCTGGGATCGCGCATTTCTGATTAA
>NZ_NQMR01000175.1 GCF_002276045.1 Pseudoalteromonas sp. NBT06-2
TATTGAGCGAGAATTGCTGTTAACACTAAGGTGATAAGGACAATTCTCTTAGCTGTGGTATAGTCTATACTATATATGATTTTTTGAATTGATTTAGACCAATTTTTAGTAAGTTATTTGATAAGGAGTCACTATGCAAAAAACTTTGATGGTGCAAATAAGAGAAGGCCAAAAATACAGTAAATTATGGCCAGATCGCATTGAGTTAGCTCCTATATTTATAGAGCGTCGAGTGATTAAAGCAACGCAATTGGCCATGCTCGTTATGCCTGCATTGGCATTAATAAGTATGTTGGTTCACATTCAACATTTTGGTGTTGAATATTTACCACAAGCTTTAGCATGTAGTTTGTTTTTTTTATCACTACCTATTCAAGGGCTAATGTGGTTAGGCAAACGCTCTGATACTGATTTGCCTCCTGGTTTGGCTCATTGGTACCGAGAAATAAAAGTTAAAATGCAAGAAAATGGACATCAACCGAGAATAAGTAGTGCAAGACCTAAGTACTTTGAATTGGCGAGCTTGTTAAAAGAGATGTTTGAAAAAATGGACCGAGCTTTTACTCGAGATATGTTTTAAACCGATTAAATCAATTATCTCATTATTAAAAATCCCACTGCAGGGTGGGATTTTTAATAAGCGCTATTTAGTATATTATAACCGCTCATTACTGTTTTAATTAAAGATTTTGCGCGTAATGATAAAGCGACTTTAATATGGATAATTTATTATCATCACCCTCATGTTCATGCACTAAGCTCTCTAATGTTAGCATAAAGTCTTGTGCATCAATAGATGGCTGATCTTCACCATTCATTATCTTATCTTTACAGTATGTTCGCCAAGTGTCTAACTCTTGAGACTCAAGTGTTTCAGGCCAATTACGTGCACGATAGCGAAAAAACATCATTGTAAATTTGTCATCTTCAAAATCTAGTTGTAAATCACCTAAATTATCAGGTTTAGTTTCATGGATCACTTCAAATAATTGTTTATCATTGCGTGATGTAAAACCGTTATACAACTGATAATCAGGGTTAGTGATTTCGGGAAAATCTCTTTGCAAGGAAAATACATCAATTACTTTTTGTCTTAATGCAGAATCCGCCTTTAAATTAGCCAGATTTTTTAAACATTGCTCTCTATCTATTCCTAGGCGCTGTGCATTTTCAGGTAATAATGTTTTTGCTGGTGCAACGACAGGGCATTTGTTTATATGAACAAGTTTTAAACCTATTGGTAATTCGTCAGGCGATAAATCAGCCTTTGGAGTATATAAACGAGAGTGGATCTCTTGTGCGCTTAACTCAAGTAATGGTGCTGGATCATAAGTTAAGTTATAACAAATAACCGCGTTTTTATTAACCGGATGAAAAGCCATCGGTGCCATCCAACTTGTACAACCTTGCGTAGAAGGGATCATAGAAGAAGTATGCACGATAGGGGTCATATTATGGATATCAATTAGCTCAGCAACTTGCTTTTTAGTTCTTAAATTAAAAATGAACTCATATAATTTAGGCTGCTTTTGTTTAATTAACTTAGCTAATTCTATTGTTGCTAATACATCTGATAGTGCATCATGAGCAGCTGCGTGTTCAATACCATTCGCTTTAGTTAGCTCTTCTAATCTAAAGCTCGGGCTACCATCCTCTTTAGTTGGCCAATTAATGCCTTCAGGGCGAAGTGCATAACAGGCTCTGACTAAATCAATAATATCCCAACGACTATTGCCGTTTTGCCATTCACGCGCATAAGGGTCAAAAAAGTTACGATATAAAGTATAACGAGATACTTCATCGTCAAATCGAATACTGTTATAGCCTGCTACACAGGTTTTATTAACACTAAATTCATCATGAATTTTTTTGATAAATTCAGCCTCAATTAACCCATGTTTTTGAGCATGTTGTGGCGTAATACCGGTAATTAAACACGCTTCTGGATGAGGTAAAAAGTCAGGTGCAGGCTTACAATAAATAATGAGCGGGTCCCCAATGATATTTAAATCAAAATCGGTGCGAATGCCCGCAAATTGGCTAGGACGATCCCTTTGAGGGTTTGCACCAAAAGTTTCATAATCGTGCCAGTAGATTGTATCTTGGTTTGTGCTGTTTTCGAATGTTTCCATTTGGGGGTAAACTCTTTGTTTTCAGTGCTTTAATTGCTTTTTTGGTTTCTAATGAATTTCTACTGTTTCTTGCAATTTCGGCATAAAGTGTATAAATTAGTGTATATATTTACTTGCTTATGTGTATAAAAAATTTATATGGCTATTAACGACACTAAATTAAGGAAAATGCTAGGTAAAGAGCAAGATCCTTGTGTGCTACCACACCGCGACAGCTTGAGTGTAAGAGTATCAAAAAAAGGCACTATTACATGGCAATATCGCTGTAGATTTGCGGGTAAGCAAGTTATTGTTTCTTTAGGGCGTTATCCCGCAATATCTATTAAAGACGCTCAAGATTATATACCAAAGCTTCAAGAATGGCTAAGGAAGGAAAAAGATCCACGTATAGAGCTTAAAAATAGCTTTATAGAAGAAAAGGGCGGGTTAACTCTTGAGGCCTTAACATTAGAATGAATTGAAAAGAAGGTCCCTGAGTTCAAAGAGAAAACACAGCACGTATATTTAAACCATGCTAACAAATGGATTATAGGCCACTTTAATTCCGGTGTGGATAATATGGAATTAGGAAATTGGTTTAAATATTTTGATTATGTAAAAAAAGAAGGCTCAACTAAATTAGCAGGGGTTTCTCTAACTAGAATAAAAACAATTATGGCTTGGGGTGTAAAGCGCGGCTTAGTTAAAGACAATAACCCTGTAATGAATTTGCTAATTAAAGATGTTGGCGAAAAAGCATCGATAGGTGAAAGGGTTCTTACATTAGATGAAGTTGCAAAATTATGGTTGCGTGTTGAACGATCGCAAGCAAGCCCTGCAACAAGATTGTGTTTGCAATTAATTTTTATAACTGGGGCTCGCCAATCAGAAGTACGCTTAGCAGAATGGGAACACTTTGATTTTGATTCAATGATTTGGACTATTCCCAAAGAAAACTCAAAATCAGGTAAGGCATTTAATAGGCCGATCAGTGATAAAATGAATCTAATTCTAGATCAACTTGGTTTGCTATACGGTCGTTCTGGCGTTTTAATACCGGGTAGATCCCCGCGTAAACCAATGACAACTCATAGTATTAATAGGTACTGTTCAAGAATGTGGGAAGCTTTATTTAACGCTCATAACACAGATAAATTTACTCCGCATGATGCACGAAGAACTATTTCTACTAGATTAAGTGAGCAAGGTGTAATGCCGCATGTTACTGAAAAAATGTTAGGCCATGCAATGCAAGGTGTAATGGCTGTTTATAATAAGCATGATTGGATTGACGAACAAAGAGAAGGTTATAATTTATATTGGAAATTAATAGAATCAGCTATAGCTAATGAATTAAAAAACAATGCGATGTGAGCTAATAAAATTAGCTCAATCACAGCTTAAATAGTATTAATGATTTAAAGAAAGCATGACGTTATCTCTATAATTTTTTAGATCGTTACGTTTGTAATGGTTTGCTTTTCCGTACTTTAAAGCTTGCGGAAACGCTGGATCATCCTTGCTTAATTCCCATAGTTTTTTTCTGCCAATGCCTAGATATTTACAAGCACCTTCTGTATTTACGGGTTCGCTTTGTAGCTCTATATTTTCAGCTAATAAGCGTGTATTTTCTGCAATTAATGAGAATAAAAGGGCTTTTGCATCTTGATCAATTTTAAGATCTTCTATATTTTGCTGTGACATTTTAAATTTTCCTTAACTTATTTTACTTCTAATTTAATTCTTCTACCGGGGAATTTTTCAGAACAATGTTTAGTCATTTGCTCTATTGTTTCCCCACCGTCTACCATTGAAACCGCCGTTGCTTGACCAGTGACCTTGAAGCCTTTATAAAACTTAACTTTAAACATTTTGTACTTCATCGGATTTAATAGCCGAGTTTCTTCGGCTACCCTTTAATTATTTATTCGGAAATGGACTATCTTCGATGTCGTCTTCGTTGAAATTACCGTCTTCATCACAAAAAACTAAATAGGTATTGTCTTCATCTTCGATCGGAAACCATTCATTATTAACTAATACTTCTCTCTCTTTTTCGTTAAGTTCTTGAACTAATAAAGGGTCCTCACCGATAACGCTTTGAGCTTCTTTGTGAATCGCAATAACATACCGTTCTAGACTCTCTGGTTCAGGTTGTGGCTCAGGTTTCTTCTTAAATCCGCTTGTTTTAGCTGGTTGTTTTTTTTCTGCTTGCTTTTGTTTAGCTTCTAAAAACTCCGCTTCCTCTTTCATTGTTTGCGCTAAAAGCTCTTTTCCTTTTTTATTTAGCCTCCATGTACCATCTTTTAATTTAGTACCAGTGTGAATTTCAAGATTTAACGGTATGCCTTCAACGTCTAAAGCTGCTTCTTCTGTTATTTCAGAATCAACTAATTCACCTTCGATTACTGTATTTTCGTTCTTAATTTCTTTTTCTAAGCTTTGAGCTTCTACAGTCGCTTCGCTTGTGCTTTCTGGTTTAATTTCTTCACTGGTGATTATTTCTTTTAGAACCTCTTTATGCTCTGCCATTGATTCAGCTGTATTGAAATCTACATCTACATGGGAGGCATCCATAGTTGGCGTTACATCGCGCTCTTGAATTTGTGAATCTGTCTGTGCTTCACTTTCACTATACAAACCCATAGTTGCCCCTGGCATGTATAACCTTGACCAATGTTTAGCGCCTAAATAACAAAGCTGTTGATATGTCGCAGTTTTCCAAAGCGGGGAATTTCGGATCGTTTGGTCTGCTAAAAAAATAGTTTCACCATAAGTGACATTAGAATCACCTTTAAATTTAAAGCCTACCTTTACACCTAAGCCTTTTTCATTTTCGAATTTATCGCCAATTAAGCGGCCTTTACTGTCCCAATCACCTACACATTGATAGTGTGGTCGAGCCTCAACCATTCCTGACTGTAAAATAATCGCAATGATTAACTGTGAGCCATACGCTAAATTACCATTCACTGGGTAAACTTGTGTTGCAACAGATAAAGGATTCATACCCCATTGCATAGCTTGCATTGTTACCATAAAGCAATCGGCTGGTTTATTTTTAAATTGCTTTGGTGTCATTAAATCACCCGCAGCCATATAGCTGGCAAACTGATCTATATTTCCCATAGCTGCCTGATCATGAATTAGAGACATTGCTGTGGTTCTTTGTACTGATAACTGGCTTGTTTGAGTCATGCGTGTTTTCCTAAGTTTAAATTTATAATTCTGTTAAGTGTTTTCTTTCTTGAATCTTGCCCAATCTAGATCTTTAATTTCATTTACTGTTGATGCGACTTTGTTTAAAGTTTTTAAGCTTCGACTAAAGTTACTCTGGCTAATAAAATTCAACCCAATAACTAAAGAGTCGCAATAGCCTTTCACGTAATATTCAATCAGGGCTGTTTTAATTCCTTCGCTCTTAATGCTTGTTAATGAAATAAGGAGTAATATTTTTTCCTCTTTTTCTGCTCCGGGAATTAAACTCATGCTGTAGCGCTCGCCCAGTTTAAATAAGGTGCATACTCTGGTTCGTTGCCTTGTCCGATAAGTTTTTTTGTGTTTTGATATTCACAGTAGCGGCGGATTGCAATTAGGTATTTAGTTCTACCATTAGATAAAATTTCATCACCTAATAACCAAGGTTTATATTCAAAAGGATTCGATAATTCAGAAGGTGCAAGTTTGTTTTGTGCTAAAAGCGTAACCGTAGGTTTTCTTTTATAAACAAGATTTAACACATCATGCTGCAAGGCCATTTTTAGATCGTAATTGAAATTAAAAATGTCCTTTTTAAATTTGTCATAACAATCAAGGCAAGTTTTATAATCAACTAATGCAAATTTTTTACTTACAATGTCAGGTCTAATTTTTACAATACAAACAAACTGCCCGGTATTAGGCTCTTTTGGGTTAAGGTCATTGTAGAAATCAACAAGGCAAATTATAGATTTCTCAATCATTGCGCCTTTAATTAAATCAACAATAACTCGATCACTTAACAACCGATCACGCATAGAATTTAATTGCTGAAAATCTCTTGCTGACACTTCAATTTTATTGGTGTTTGCCTTGTCATGTTTGGTCTTCATTAAGTCAATAATTTGAATTGGTTCTTTAGTTTTTTCTGTGAACTCAACGATACGTGCTATTTGTTCTTTTTTAGATCCAGAAACCTTTAAACCGTTTTCGCTAAGAAATGCTTTAAAATCATTTTGAGTACGTAATGCTTTAGGGTGTTTTTTTTCATCAAACCCACAATAAAATTCATCATTAAACATATCAGGCTCTAAAAAGTTAGCGTGTGAAGCTATACCAAAACCTAAAGCGTCTGATGATTTACGCTCAGTTTTAAGCCATGAAAGCATTGATGTATCATAAATTTTGCTTAAACCTGTACCACTAATACCTTTATGTGCGTGATAATTAGCATTTGATAACTCACCGATATTAAAAGTATTGTGAATAACTTTAAGTAATCTCATAGGTCGAAAGTTTCCAATTCTTTTTTTAATGCTCTGTTTTCTAAATAATTACTGATAGAAACGCGTATTTTTTGTATGCCTCTTGATTCAAGCTTTTTCCGTTTTGCTTTATACGAATGTTCTAGCTGTTCGAGGTATTCAATGCGCTCCCGGCGTTTGCATATAGCTTCTAGTGATTCGGGGTTAATTTCGCAAGAATTCAACTCTGTCATATTTCACCTTGAATCAAATAGTTTCACGTTATGGGTTGTGGGTTTATATCGCTAGTGATTTACGCAATAGCAAAACACAATAAATGTGAAAATAAATAACCCAAAAAGTGAATTGTAGAGTGTGGTTAAGTTTCATATAGGCTGAAATGACGAGTTTCATCTGTTTTAAACCGTACGCAAAACAACTGAATGCACCGTTATTGATGTTTGTTAATGCCACTTGTATTTGTTGTTCAGTAACTTTTGAACTGTGATCGGCTTTTTTTAATTCGAATGTAGCGAAAGGGTAGTTACCAGCGGGAAGAAATAAAACAATATCATGTGCGCCTTCTAGTAACCCCTTGGCTTTTCTCTGACGATAATACCCGGCATGTGCTGCCATTGTTTCGTTAGTGGGGTGCATGATTGATAATGCGTGTTGAGGCCATTTGCATTTAAACCAATCAATAACAGAGATTAGATCGTCATCTTCTGCCGGGCATGGTTTAATTTTTTCGCCAATAAACAAAGGAATTTCTTCTGGTAATCGCTTTAAGAATTGGCGGTGTGTATAGTCTTTTTTAATCATTAAATAAACTCATTAGGCGGCTACTCCATTTTTAATTAAATCATTACCAAAGCGCTTTAAACTGACAATATGAAAACGCCCGGCTTGTTTACCTTTTTTATCTCTATATGTTGCTGAATTTGGTGTTCTAAATAGGTGGGACACTTGAACTAATTCAAATGTGTTTTTACATGCTTTTATATCAGCAAGCGCTAATTCATCGATCGCATGCTCTTTTAAAAAATCAGTCCATTTTTGAAGCTGCCACTTAGGAACTTGCCCGGTTCTATAAGGGTAAAATTGCTCGCGTGCTATAAATCCATCTTCGAAATGATATTCCATCACCACCTCTTTTTTATTTGGTGCGAACATTTGCATACCAACGATAGGCTTTAACATATCTTCGGTGTAATGCTTGCCGTTTAACGCTTCATTAGGATCACGTAATAAACCGCCACAACCGCCACACATTCTAGCGCTAGGTGCATTTTTATGGCTACATTGTTGATTATCATTTACTGTGTTTTCGCATATTGAAGGATCAATAAACCAGCGGTCGCATGTTTCATTTCTACATTTAATTGCTTGCTTTGCATTTTCAGTTTCACAAAGGCCGCAAATTCTAATTCTTTTTTTAGCACTGGCTTTTTTGTAAACCCCATCTGCAAACATTTTTTGATCTGTAATCAATCCTAATCGCTCAACACACCCAGCGTAATCAGAAACTAAAGCGTCTTCTTTACCATCACAAAGCCTTAGTACTCGACCAACTGATTGAGTAAACATGACAACTGATCCCATAGGGCGAAGGAGGGCAATGTGATCCCACAAAGGAACATTTACACCAGCAGTTAAAACACCAATGTTAAGAACGTATTTACAATTTCCTTCTCTTGCTCGATCGAGAATATCGGTTCTAACTTTATAGCCTGTGCTATCTGTTATAACTCCTATTTGGCTTTCAGGTACACCAGACTCGATCAGGCTTTCTTTTGCTTCAACAATGTGATGTCTTCCAGCGCAAAAAATTAAAACGCCCCTACGATTTTTAGAGTTTTCAACAATTTCACGCATAATTGAATGTGTTAAAGATAAGTCTTTTGTTGCTATATCATCTAATTCACTTTCGCTTAGTTCTGCATTTTGGCTGTAATCATGCTTAACGGATGAATAGTCATATTCAACGTCAGGAACACCCCATTGTATAGGGACCAACCAACCTGCGTTTATTAGGTCCTCAGTATTTTTTCTATCAATACAGGATTTCCAGAAATTTCCTTTTATCCATTCATTCATTCGCCAGGGCGAACCAGTACCACCTATAATCTGTGTTTTAGGGTTTTTATTTAGCAAATGAAGAATTACTTTAGTGTAGGTTTTTGATTTGCACGACTCTCCTTGATCGCCTTTAGCCCATTTAACTATATCTTTCCAATCTAATTGATGGCATTCATCTATTAAAACTAAATCAGGTGTCCAGTTATCAAACATGCCTGATTCAATGCGATTCCATAACGTTTGTTCAGTAGCAAATACAACATTCTGTAATTTAATATTTTTGGCGTTTTTACCTTTATTTAAATCAGAAGCTACAACAGTATTAGGAACACCAGAAGACCAAGCGAATTTAGAGTTTTGATCTATAAGCTCGGTTTGCCTTGCGATCACTAAAACTTTAAATGTTGATTTGCCTTTGAATGCTCTTAACCTATTCCCCTCAGTTACCTTGCGAGCAATAAAAGCGTATATACCTGTTTTACCATAACCTACGGAGTATTCGACAAAAGCGGGTTCGCAAATTCCTTTAATAAAAGTGTTGCTTAAATGATGCATTATTTTGTTTAATCCATCCTCTTGATAGTCACGAGGATCAAAAACTCCAGCCTGATTTAAAGAGAAGTTAATCATATACATTTCGCCTTTTTTTATTTACCTACTATTTAAGAGTAACTCCAAAAATTGCAATTTACACGCTCAAAACGTGAATGTAAAGAGCCTTAATGGGTGGTTTGTGCTTTAATAAATACTTTTTTCACCCATAAACTTGACCCTTTTAGCCGTAAGATGTACGATTTTTGCGAAATGGCTAAAAAATAAAACTCGTAGGGAAAATGTTATGGAAAATAAATTTAGGTTTTCAAAAAACCTTAGAAACGTTTTAAGGGCTAAGGATATGAAGCCCCGCGATCTTAAAATGGCACTGAAAGCCATAAAGGTAAATATCGCCGACCCCACACTTAGCAACTACCTAAGTGAAAGTGAAACAAATGTTAGGACGCCAAAATTAGGTACTATTCTAAATATCGCTACAGCGTTAAATGTCTCTACTGGTGAATTGCTAGGAGAGGACTTTTTAGCGCATGACGCGTCTGTAAATAATATGATCTTATGTGATGAAGTTTCTTATAGTAAAAGTTTAGGTTTAGGAGCTAACGTAGAGCTTTTCACAGTAAAAGATAATTCAATCGATATTTTTAGAACCGGTGATCGACTTGTTATCGATAAAAGCGAACATCAAGTAACAGCGGGTTTTTATGTTGGTGAACTAAATGGTAAAAACCAAGTTTTAAACGTTTCTAATAACGGATCTGCTTACACTATTAATTTTTCCGGTAATCCTGTTACAGTTGAATACGATAAGTTAAAAGTTACTGGTAAAGTTGTAGCTAAGTTCACTACTCAAATTTAATTTATACCTATAAGTAAAAAGGGCTGTTAAGCCCTTTTTGTTGTTTTCTTTTTAGTATCTCCCTTAAGTATTTTATAGCGCTTGGCTGATACCAATTATCAATTGATTTATTTACCGTTGGTTTTGTGGCTTTGGGGCATAACCCCCTTGTTGCTGTTGGTTGAATCCGCCTTGTTGAGCTGGCGCTGTTGGTTGTTTGTTGAATCCCCCTTGTTGCTGTGTATTGAATCCACCTTGTTGTAAAGGTGCTATGGTTGTTGACCAAAACCGCCTTGCTGATTTAATGGGGCGCTTAGCGTCTGGCCCTGCATGATGTTTTCAATCTTCGCATTTACCATTTCTAAAGTTGGCTTAACTGCTCCGCCATTTTCAGGATAAAATAATTCAACTTTAAGCTTTTCACTATTCACAACTACACCAGCGCCTTCAATTAACTTATTTTGAAAGTAGGCAATTTGATCCGGGTGCTTTGCAAAAATTAAAGCCTTGTAATTTGCGTAACATTTCTCACTTGTTTTAAAATCCTTTGTTAACTCTGAAAACCTAAGAATCCACATAAAACCTTTTTCGCCTAAGTCTTTCATGAATGGCTGTTCTTTTAATGTTCCTGAAACTATATGCATGACATTATCCTTTTAAGTTTGGTACGCATTAAATTATTCACGAAATGAGCTGAAAAATAAACCCGTTATATTTACTGTAATCGAACTTCTAAGGGGGAGTTATGGAAATAGTAAGCGCATTTTTAGATCATGCACGACAAGAATATGGGATCGAATTTCCTGATAAGATAAAAACAGATGGCTTACAGCATCGCTACAAAATGCCTCATGACAAGGGGTGCAGCACCTCTGGTTTTGTTACTTTTCATATGGATGATAATCCGCTCGCGGTTTTTGGTGACTGGAAAGAATATGGGGCAGAGATTTTTAAATGGTTCTACCGCGATCAAAGGGAACTCACAAAACGTGAACGTGACGACTATAAATCGAGAATGAAAGAAAGTTTACGATTATCTCAAGAAGAGGATAAACGTAAAAAATTAGCCGCTGCATATAAAGCCTCTGAACTTTGGCAAAAAGAAGAAGTATTAGTTAGACGTTATGAATACCTCGATATTAAACGTGTTGGCGCATACGGAGTTAAATTCTTTGATGCTGTTATAGCTTTTGATTACTTTGCAACTGACGAACGTAAAGAAAAAAGAGATCAAGGTGAAATTAAAGTTTACCCCGGCCCTCTGATGGTTGTTCCTGTTCAAAATCAAACCGATCAACTTGTTTCACTTCAACAAATATCTAGGAATGGAAAGTTTAAAGGTTTCTTACCTGACGGTATGAAAAAAGGTTGTTTTCATGTAATTCATGGTCATGAAAATTATATTTTTGTCTGTGAAGGTTACGCAACAGGGGCTAGTATTTTTGAATTAACTGGCTGTACGGTTTATATCGCTTTTGATTGCGGGAATTTAGAAGCTGTTTGTATGGCTGTCAAAGCTAGGCATAAAAATGCAATTAAAATAATTGCTAGTGACGACGATCGCAAAACTTTAACACCCATAAAAAATCCCGGTCAAACTAAAGCAAATTCTATTTGTAGTAATACAGAGTTTCATAATTTAAAGCCTGAATTTGCAAGTAATGAAGATGGTACAGACTGGAATGATTTAACTTTTTTCAGAAGTGCAGAAGAATTAAAAGCAAGAATTAGAACCTTTATAAGATCAATATTGCACGCATAAAAAAACCGCTCTGCAAAGCGGTTTAATCAATTAACACCTTTTAAAGGAAGGCGTAAATGAATAATAACAACATTAATAATACTGTGCAAGGATTCACCGCTATAAAAAAACCAAGGGATTTTCACCGATAAAAAAAGATGACGCCAATTTAAAAGGCTCTATTTTATCAATGGGTAAAAATGCTTTAAAGTCAGTTTCAAATGATGAAATAGAAGCAGGTTTAAAAATCTATGGTATGAATTCATTTCTAGATAAAAGTGATTTTCCTCATAAAGTAGAAACTGAAAACGCTATAAAATTACTAGGCACTAAAGAGAACTTAAAACACTTAATTGATAGTTATGATATTAAATGCAGATATAACAAAATATCGAAAGCAACAGAAATTTCGATCAGAGGTGTTTCATACACTGTTGATAATTCAGAAAATGCGTTATTAAGTGAATTATCTAGTTTATGTGCTCGCAACCAACTTCAAAGAACCTTACCTCAAGAATATATTTTACCTATCGCTGATAAAGATTCATATAACCCGATCTTGGATTGGATAGAAGCAAAGCCTTGGGATGGCGTGGATCGATTAACTGATTTTATTAATACGATTGTTGTGCCAGGTGACTTCGAAAAAATTAAGCATATATATTTAAATAAATGGTTAATGTCTGCCGTTGCTGTTTTGCACAACGAAGGCAACTTAGATTATGAAGGTGTATTAGTTTTTCAAGGTGCTCAAGGTATTGGTAAAACACGATGGTTAAAAAACTTGTTACCTGAAAAACTAAAAACTTATATAGAAGATGGCGCTCTAATTGAACCAAGAAACAAAGATACTATTTTTACAGCTTGCAGCCATTGGATTGTCGAAATCGGCGAATTAGATTCAACTTTTAAAGCGTCTGATATTTCAGATATTAAACGATTTATAACTAAAAAAACCGATAAGTTACGTCGCCCTTATGCTAGGGAGGATTCTCTATTACCTAGACGGACCGTTTTTTTTGGTTCCGTTAACGAGAAGTCATTCTTAAAAGATAAAACGGGTAATAGACGTTTTTGGGTGCTGCCAGTTGAAAATTTATTCAGCACATCTCGGTGAATAAA
>NZ_NQMR01000176.1 GCF_002276045.1 Pseudoalteromonas sp. NBT06-2
AACCGGTTTTTTTAATGTTTTAAATAATACCTGTTAATAAAGTGATATTGCCGCAATCAAACCAGCAAAACTTACCCCTAATACCAAAGTAAAGCATGCTAAAAATCTTTATCCTGTAATAAACTCGTTAAGGAAAGCTTTATTTCACTATACATGTGTAAGCGCATTATTCGTTTCCTTTTAACGTGCAAGCCACAGGCTGATGAATTATCCCTCTTAAAGGTAAGTAAATTGATACGGTTAGCAAGATAATCACTAAACCTAGTGTGAATAAACTTAACGGTATTATGTTTAAGCCAATCAAACCTGATAACTGCTGCGAATAAAAACCATAAAATCCGATTAAAAATACTAAAGATATGCCAATAGCGATGATTAAATTAATCATATTTTCCAACAAAAATAATTTAACGATGTCACGTTTTTTTGCACCTATTGCAAGGCGAGTAGCTAATTCACTTTGGCGTAATTGTACATTGTAATTTGCTATTGAATATAAGCCGATAGAAGCTAAAAATAAGATCAGTAAGGTTAAAACGATTGTTGTAATTGCTGTCGTTATGTGCGAAAACATCATTTTTAAATGCACTGATTTCACAGTTTCATAATCTCGTAAGTCAAATCTAGCATCAATACTAGTCACCAGTTCACGAAAATTACTCTCTGATATTGATTGTCCCTCATTAAAACGCACTAGCATACTCAGCCAATGGTCGGCACTAGGAAAGTAAGCGCGCATACTATCATATGGCTGATTTGGGATTTGAATACTTTTAACAATACCAATTATTTTATATCGTTTGTTGTTATTAACCAGCTGTAAACCTAAAACATCACCCCCTGCTTGAATTTCATTGGCAAACTGCTCATTAATAATCACAACATCAGTCAAATTTTTAATATCATCATCACTAAAGTTACGCCCCTGTAATAGAGTCTGCTCAATTACATTAAAATATTTGTTATCCACCCATTTCATATAAGGGTTAAATTTTTGCCCTGTTTTATCTACTTCAGTTGCTCTTACTACATAAGCACTAAAGGGAGAAATAGCGTGAGTAACTGACTTAACTTGAGGCAAACTGTTAGTCTGTGCTTTTAGTTCTTTCATAAAAGCACTGTATTCTTCTCTTTGTGGTTTACTAGCTGATACCCGAGTCATATTGATACTCATCGTATTATTTGCATTAAATCCAACAGGCTTAAAAATTGTATTTGTTGCATCCATTAAAATTATGGAACTCACAAATACCATAACTGTTACCAGTGTAATTTGACTAATAATTAAAAAATTTCTTAAAGGTTTTGAAACTTGCGCTTTAACACCTTTTCCACTGCTACTTAGTGCACTTTGAATTACTTTAAAATTAATATGTTTACTGGCAAGTAACGAAAATATTAAAGATAAAATAACAGCGATACAGATAAGACTCAATACAGATATAACATCAATTGATAGCTCATTTACTCTAGGTAAAAGGGTAACTAAATAACTTTTTAATATGTGAAATTCTATAGAACAAACCACAAGTGCCAATATGACCGAAAGCATCATCAAACTCACAATTTCTAAAAATAGCAGTTTTACAATTGCTTTTTTTGAAGCACCTACAGCACTATGAATAGCTAGGTTGTGTTTAGTTTCAGCTGCTCTAGAGATAAATAAATTGGCAATATTCACAACTGCAATTAACAATAAACCTAAACTTGCCGCAAGTAACATATAAAGCATGTGCTTGTTATCACCTAAGATATATTTACCAATAGCAGTAAGCCGCATTTCAACAAACCAACCTTTAGCCCAATCTTGCCCCATGACTTCTGATTGCCATTTTTCATTTAAATGAATTGTTAAATAATCAACTGCGTTTTTAGTTGTATATTTATCCGTCAATTTACCAATAAAAAATAAAGGCTCATGGATCATACCCCAAGCCGACTTCAGCATGGCCGATGAGCTTTCAAAATCCCAAGGCAGCCAAACTTGTGTTTTACGCCCTGTAGTCATTAATTCTGGTTCTATAAAACCTTTTGCTGTTACGCCTATAACTTTATGACTGATACCAGAAAAATTTACCGTTTGCTCTAAAATATCATCAGTTAAAGAAAATTGATTTTTCCAAACTTGAAAACTGATCACTGCACCTGATTTATGCAGGCCAAGCGCTTCATTCGCATCAAAAAATCGACCTTTTATCATAGGGATTGATAACATTGATGACAGTTCTGGTGTCGTAAAGCTTAAATTGACAGTGCGAGAATTGTCATTGAATCTCACTTGCGCTTCATAATAGGAAATCAGCGCCTTTTCCTTAAAAGCGGCTTCATTTTTATATATATGCATTAAGCTTGGAAAAGGAAACATATGACCAATTAAACTTTGTTTTTGATCATATAAACCATGCTGTAATACCAAAACATTATCTTGTTCTGGATAAGGGAAAGTTTTATTTAATATTAAATGACTTAATATAATCACACACAACAAAGAGCCTAAAGTTATGCCCATTGAGGTAACGACCGTCATCACAAAATTAGGTTTGTGCTTTAAACTACAAAACATTTGTTTTATCTGATAAATAAAACCATTCATAAAAAAGCCTTTTATTATTTTTTAAACTTATATAAAAATAAACCAATGCATCAGTTCATTAGTCACTATTCACTGCTTTTTAATGCATAAACAGCAGGTCGATTTATGAAGTTACGCAAAGGAATATAACAGGCAACAAAAGTGATAATTGAAATTAAGCCAAGCGTCAGCATAGCCTGAGGTAATAACTGCCAGTTAATATAGCTAACTAATGCGTCACTAAAGCTAATAGTCATACCCAGTAATATTAAAATACTCATCACTAAACCAAGCAATACAGACACACTATTATCTTTTAATATCATTAAAATTAAGTCTTTTCGTTTAGCGCCAATTGCCATACGAGTACCTATTTCAAATCGACGAATTTGCGTGCTATAACTCATAACCCCATAAAGCCCTAAACTTGCTAAAAAGAAAGTTAAACTCGCTAAACTTAATGTGGTAATTGCTGTTGCTTTTTGAGTGAATAAGCCTGCACTTTGAGTATCTTCTAATGGCGCATATTTTTCTATCACCATAGATTTGTTACTTTGCTGAATTACTTCAACTAACTGTTCTCGGGATAAACTCTGATTTGGCTTAAATTTAATTAACATGCTGCGTTGTGGTGCACTACTTGGGCCATAAACGCGAAATGGTTGATCAACTTGGTTTGGCTGTATAATATTTTTAACCACGCCTTTTATGGTATAAACCTGATCGTTACCTGGGTTTACATTTATACCCACCGCACTGCCATTTGGTGCTAAATGATTAGCTAATGCCTCATTAATAATCCACACATTATTACCATCTTTAATATCTGCTGCAGAGAAGTTTTCCCCCTCAATTAATGGTTGCTCTATTAAACTAAAATAATCATCTGCAATGCTTTTTATAAATATGGTGTAGCGCTCTTTGCGCACTAAGTCATTAATTGGCCACTGCCAAAAACGACTTAAAGGCGAGCTTGAGTGACTCAACGCCTCAACTTCTGGACGCTCTGATATTTTTGCTTTAATATCTGTCATTATTGGCCCAAAGGCTTCATACTCAGGCCATTCCACTGCAGAATAAACTAAATTCAAATAAGATAAATTATGTGTTTTAAAACCGGCATCTTCATTTAAAGAGTCCAATGCATGCTTAAATAAGTTAGTATTAACAAATATTAAAGCTGCTGCGATAGCCACTTGTGTGCTCATTAATACTTGGCGTGTTTTTTTAGAAACCTGAGCACGATTGCCTTTACCACTGGATTGTAAACTCTGATTTAAAGCTTTATAACGAATGGTTTTAGCACTTACTTTTGCAAAGAAATAAGCCCAACTCATCACAATCACTATTACAGCTATAAAAGAAAAACCATTTAATTTTAGTTCAGCTACGCGCGGTAAAATATCGCTTAAATAATGCTGTAAAATATAAAAGCCACTTACAGTTACCACTACAGCAATAGCAATTGATAACAACATCAAAATAGCCGATTCAACTAACAAAGCATTAAATAATTGCTTTTTATTGGCACCTATAGCAGCGCGTATTGCCATACTATGTTGCTGTTGCACAATACGAGACATGAATAAGTTTGCTATATTAGCACTGGCGATAATCACTAAACCAACAATACCAGCGAGTAAAAAGTATATTACTTTATGGCTATCACCTACTACTAGACTATTAAAACTATGTAACTTCATTTGCAAGGTCCAATCATTTAAAAATGTGACTCCGCCTACATTATCTCGCCAAATTTGATTCTCAGCAGGTGTTATTTCCTGTTCTATTTGTTTAATTGTTTTTTGTGAATCTAATTTCCCCACAAAAGCAGCTAGTGGGATAATTCTCCCCCAACTCTCTTTTGCTTGTGTATCTAGATTATAATCCCAAGGTAGCCAGATTTGTGTTTTTAAACCTCTTTGTTCGATTTCAGGTTCAACAAATTCTTTCGCTGTAACACCCACTATAGAAAAACTGACGCCACTAAATTCAACTTTTCTTGATAAAATATCCGCATCGTTTTTAAATTCATTTTGCCAAGTATCATAGCTAATAACAGCAACTGGATTATGACTATCAAGTTCCTCAGTTTGCTCAAATTGACGACCTTGAGCCATAGGTACATCTAGCATTGAAAACCATTTTGGCGTGACATAGCCCATTTTTAAACTTGGCTGTTTAGAAGAGCTAGTTAAAATATTATCGTCATAATGGATCAATGCTGCTTCACTAAAATGGGTTTGATTTTTATAAAAATGAATAAGCCCTGGATAAGTAAATAAATCATTATCTACTTGTCCATTTTGCATAATCTGACTTTGAATTACCCGATATAATTTGTCTTGTTCAGGGTAAGGTAAAGGCTTCATTAACATGATATAAACAAGCGTTAATACACATAAAAGTGCACCTAAGGTTAAGCCCATAGTTGTGGTAACGCTCGCTACAAAACCCGGTGTTTTTTTAAGGCTTTGCCAAGCTTGTTTTTGTTGATAAAAAAATTGACTCATGATGAAAATTCTCTATTCAAAATAGCCTATATGTATTATCACCATATAGGCTATATCAAATTATATTTATTCGCTGCCGCGAAGCGAGTGAATTGCTGGACGGTTGATAAAAGGACGCAATGGCCAATAACAAGCAAACAGTGAAATTAAGCTAATCAATACAACCGTTATTACAAACAAGGTAAGTAATGACAGATTTATATAAGCTGCGAATGCTTCAGAGAACCCCAAATACAAACCAACTAATACGAATAGGCTCAAAATCATCCCTAAAATAATCGAAGATAAATTGTCATTAATGATCAAACTAATTAAATCAAATCTTTTTGCGCCAATTGCCAGTCTCGTGCCAATTTCAAAACGGCGCATTTGTGTGCTGTAACTTAAAATACCGTACAGACCTATAGTAGCTAAAAAGAAAGTTATAACAGCTAATACAGCACTGGTAATAGCTGTTGTGTATTGGGTAAAAAGCAGTTGTGCTTTTTGAGTATCTAATGATTCCATTTCAAAAATATTGTATTGACTTGTCACACTTTGTAATACTGAAACCACTTGCTCTCTAGAGACAACAGACTCAGGCTTCAACTTTAAGATCATCGCGTTTTCAGCTAAAGAAGTAGGCACATAAGCTCTTAATATTGGCTCATTAATATCTCCAGGAATATGAACCGCTTTTACAATGCCAATTATTGTTGTATGTTCTTCATCACCAAAACTAACCTGCTTACCTATCACGCTTTCAGATGGTGATATTCTGTTTGCAAACGCCTCATTAACTATCGCAACTCTGTTTTCATCTTTAATATCTGCGGTAGTAAATAAGTCACCTTCAATTAAATTTTGGCCTATCATTTTAAAATAATTTTGATCTATATGTTTCACTTCAGGAGTCAAACGCTCATTGGTCGCTACGACAGTTGTTGCCCAAAGGTTAAAACCATTTAATGGTGAACTCGCTTGCACAACTTGCTCAACTTGAGGTAGAGCTGTTAGCTTTTCACGTACTTCATTCATTAATTGCTTACGCAAATCACGCTCTGGTCGTGTAGCCCCTGCACTTGAGAAAGTGGTATACATTAAGTTATCTGTGTGAAAACCGATGTCTTGGTTGATGGTTTTAACTGAGTCTTTTAATAAACTGATATTTACAAAAACTAAACTTGTCACAACAGCGACTTGACTCACGATTAAAAACTTACGTATATTTTTAGATACTTGAATCCCCGTCCCTTTACCACTTGATTGTAAGGTTAAATTAAGTGCGCGATAATTAATCATCCTGCTGCTTAAACCAGCGAAAAATAACGCAAATAATAAACTAATGGCAATAGCCGAAGCTAATGTCACCCAGTTAATCATCAGCTCATCAACTCTTGGCAAACGTTGTGATAAAAATTCCTGCATCACCAAAAAACCAACTGTGGCAATAATTAACGCAATCACAACTGAGAAACACATTAATAATCCCGTTTCGGATAATATTGCTTTAAATAACTTACCTTTAGTGGCGCCAACAGCAGCATGAATTGACAATTGACGCTGTTGCTCTGCGGTGCGAGACATAAATAGGTTTGAGATATTGGCGCAAGCAATTAAAACTAAGCCAATGACTCCTGCTAATAGTAAATAAACCGTATTTGTACTATCACCTAAAATTTGCTTTTTAAATGGCACGGCTTTCATTTCAATGTTCCAACCATTAAAAAACGCCATACCAGCGACTTTCTCTTTCCACGTATCATTAACTAAAGGTGTTAAAGTTTGAGAGATTTGCTCAAGTGTTAAAGCTGACTTTACTTTACCTATAAATTTTTGGTTTGAATTGATATTACCCCAAGAGCCTCGTCCTCTTTCGCTCATACCATTATAATCCCAAGGTAAAATCACTTGTGATTTTAAGCCTATGGTAGATAAAGCGGGTTCAATAAATGATTGCTTTAATACACCAACAACATTGAAGCTCACACCTTTAAATGTGACTTTTTCATTCAAGATATTTGTGTCAGAGCCAAACTCATCAACCCAAGTATTAAAACTTAATATGGCAACGGGGTTATTAGTATCCAATGCTTCTGTCGCCTCAAATGTGCGACCTAAATGCACTTGTGCATTTAATAACGAAAACCATTTCGGTGTCACATATAAAGTATTTAATGTAGGCTGAGATGGTACAGAAGTCAGTACATCCTGATCATAATAAATCAAGGCACTTTCATCATAAACAGTCTGATTTTTATATAAGTGTATCAAACCCGGATAAGTATAGGATGAAGCATTCGTTTCACCTTTACTATCACCTATATGATGCACAACTAGATGCAAGTTCTCTTGATCAGGGTAAGGTAACGGCTTGGCAATTAATACATAAGCCAAGGTTAGAATACATAGCAAAGCACCTAAGGTAGTGCCCATAGTCGCCAGTACAGTGGCGACAAAACCTGGGTTCTTTTTTAAGCTAGCCCAAGCTTGTTTTTGTTGATAGATAAATTGACTCATACAGCCGCCTTTAACTCTGGCGTTGTTAAAATTGCACCATCAAGTAATTTAAGTTGCGTACGAGCCATATCAGCATAACGCGGATCATGGGTTACCATACAAATTGTTGTGCCACTTTCATTTAATTTCTCAAGCACATCCATTACTTGATCACCACTTTTAGAATCTAAGTTACCTGTTGGCTCATCGACTAACAAAATTGCAGGATTTGCCACTAATGCACGTGCGATTGCAATACGTTGTTGTTGACCACCTGATAACTGATTTGGCTTATGACTCACACGATGTGACATCGCCACCAACTCTAAACATTCATTAACACGTTTTTTAATGGCTTCATCAGATAACTTGTCTTTGCTATAACGTAAAGGCAATGCCACATTATCAAATACAGAAAGCTCATCGATTAAGTTAAATGACTGGAATATAAAGCCAATTTTACTATTTCTAATTTCAGCAGCTTCATCTAAAGATAAATCAGTGACATTGACACCTTCAATGTAAAACTCGCCACCTGATGGCATATCTAACAAACCTAAAATTGATAATAATGTTGATTTGCCACAACCAGACGGGCCAGAGATAGAGACATAATCTCCTGCGTTAATTTCCAAGTCGATACTTCTTAGCGCATGTGTTTCTAGTTCTTGTGTTTCAAAAATTTTAGAAATATTCGTCATTTTTATTTTTGTATTTGCTATTGCTTGGCTCATGTTACTATTCCTTTTATGTTTTATTGCTGACTAAGCGCGACTTTCATTAACTTAACCAGCCAATATAATTTGATTATTAATAATTTATAGTTAAAGTATTAGAACTTGTTTTTAAATTTGATAAGTCAGAAATAATGAATGTATCGTTAGGTTTAGCACCCGATGTCACTTCAATGTATCGACCTGCTTGACGACCTAGTTTTACTTTTTGTAACTGTGCGTCTTTACCGTTTTCATCAATACGATATAAGCTAACTTGCGTACTTGCTTTAGCATTTGCAGGACGTTTAATGTAAATCACTTTTTTTAGTGTTTCAGCGATTACAATACCATCAACATTAAGCTGTGGTCTTGCACTGGCTGGCAAATTTTGCGGTAAAGAAACTTCAATATTTACCGTATTGTTTTCAACGATTGGATCTATTCGCGCGACTTTACCTGTTATTTTGTCACGACGTGTATCGATGATCACACGTTGACCAATTTCAATTTGCTGCACTTGACTTTGCGGTACACGAATAAGTGCAATTAAATCAGTCACACTGCCTATTAATGCGATTTCTTGACCTGATGCTAAACTCTGACCTAACTCCACAGATAAACGCTGTAATACACCATCAAAGCCAGCTGTTACTGTTAATCTGTCTAGTCGTGCTTGTGCTATATTTAGCTGACCTTGTTGCTGTTTGATGCGTTCTTGCTGAATATTGACCGCTTCTGCATGTACTAAAGTAAGCTGCGCCATACGCTGCTTTAATATTTCGATGCGTTTCTCAAGTTGCTTTTCATTTAATACAGTCTGTTGAAAGGTTAATTTTGTAACTATGCCTTTTTTCACTAACTGCGCTTCAGCAATACGTTTTAAAGTTGCAGTTTCAAAGCTTGCTGTAATTTGCGCTAAGGTGGCGCTTTCATTTAAAGTTTCACGTTGATTATTTAATTTAAGTTGGCGTAAGTTTGCATTTTTTTGTGCGAGTTCTTGCTGTGCATTATCTACTAACTGCTGAAGTTCTGGATTTTCAAGTCTCACAATCACACTATCAGCTTTTACATTTGCCCCCGGCTTTAAAACAATTTCTTTAACCGTTGCACGGGTTAATGCAGTAATTAACTGTTGTTTATCTGACTTTAAGCTACCATAGCCTTCAATGCTGACCTCTAAATCACCTTGATGCACTTTTTCCACCAAAATATCATTTCGCTCAACAGAAATTGAACCTACAGACTGGTTAGCCCAAAGCGCTAAAAAAACAAAACCAGTAAAAATAGCTAATGCAATTCGATACTTAGGATTTAATAACAGGTTACTTTTCTTTTTTGTTTTTACGACATCCATATATTTTCACTCTCAATATTATTTGCCTACCTAGCTATAACAAAGATTGTGCCAATATAATTTAAACTTTAATAACAACAACTTACCATTCAACAGTGATATTTTGGATTCTAATCAGTCCGATTCCGGACTAGCTAAGTTCAGTATCGAAATCAAATCAGATAGGTTATTTAACTGGTAGATTAATTGAAACGGTGACACCTGCATCGGCATTATTAATGAGCTCAATGCTTCCCACATGTTGCTCAATTATATTTCGACAAAAACTTAACCCTATGCCCTGCCCTTGTTGTTTAGTAGTAAACAAAGGCACAAATAAGTTTTCTAAATTAGCAAAACCATGACCATTATCAATCACTTGAATAAGGTGCTGCCCTTTTATTTCACTTATTGATAGCGCTATTTTATCGGCCCCAGCTTCATTAGCATTTTTAATTAAGTTAATAAGTACTTGATCTAAAAAAGCCTGATCTGCCCACAGCCATTCAACCGTAACTGAAATTTTAAATTCAAAACCGGTAAATAAACTGCTTAATCTTTCTACCAGCTGATTCACATTAATTTGTTGACAATTTAAATTTAATTTTTGTGAAAGAGATGAATAACGACTTATAAAATCTTGTAGATGATGACAACGCTCTGCTATGACAGCTAAGGCTTTTTGATCTCTAGCTGATTCTGTTCGAGTAAATAAGCTCTCAGCTAAAGAAGATACAGGTGTAAGTGAGTTTCGAATTTCGTGACCCATCACTCTAATAATTTGCTGCCACGCAGTTTGCTGACTTGAACGTAATGCAGATTCAATATTGGTAAATACCAATAATAAATTCGCTTCTGAGTTGTCTATAAATTCACTTTGACTGATTTGCCATTGCTGATTTGTAGCTGCGGCACTGGCTTCGAATTGCCAACTGTCGTTTTGCTTAACTAAGCCCAGCAACTTAGGAGAACCATGGCGGTACATTTGCCAAGGCTGATCAAATAATAAAGAAAACGCCCCATTAGCATAGGTTAATTGATTTTTTTGATTAAACACTAAAATCGGCGTATTTAACTGATCTATTAATTGGTAAACCAAAAAAGCATGTTGATCATACCGTGATTTTTGCGTAAGTAACTGCTCACTTAAAACTTTCAACTCTTGATGAAAATCGCCAACTTGCCCTTTTGTAAATTCAGGTTTTGCATATTGGTTATAATCTTCCATACGTACTGCTTCGATTTGCAATAAACCTCTTTCAAATGCCGCCATGATTCGATACATAAATCTATAAGCACTGAAACCTAAAACAAGTAATAGCAAGCCTGACATGATGGCGATATTCCATAGCGCCCAATGATGTTCAGTTAAAATATAACTAAATAACCCCACGACCAAAACTAAAAAAATAGCGAGTCTTCGAAGAATATAATTTTCTAATGACTTACTTTTTAAGAAATTCATGTTCATACTTTTCCAAGCGACGATATAAAGATGATTTAGTTAAACCTAATAACTTTGCAGCTTGTGGCACACTTGAATTGGTAATACCGAGTGCTTGTTTAATTAATTTTATTTCGGCTTTTTCTAGTGTCATAAGCGGTAAAGTTTGATCACTTTTACTTGCTGATAAAGGCAATTCGTTTGCGGTCAGTTTTAAATCACTTGTCGCTACTTGAGGGTCTGCAATAAAGAGCAATACCGCACGTTCCATTAGATGGCTTAGTTCACGGATATTACCTGGCCATCGATATTCTAATAATGCTTGTTGTGCGCAATCGCTTAGCTTTGGTTCTACTTTATTATATTTAGTTGCGAAATGATGAATAAAATACTCCGCTAAAGGCACGATATCATCTAGCCTTTCATTTAATGAAGGCACCCTAAACTCTAAAGTATTTAAACGATAAAACAGATCTTCTCGAAAACGTTCCTCAGATATTAGTTTTTCAAAGTTACCATTTGAAGCACTTATAATACGGATATTTGTTTTCTCTGTTTGGCTTGAGCCTAATACCTCATAGTCACCAGACTCAACAACTCTTAATAACTTTGCCTGTTGAGACATTGGGATATTTGCAATTTCATCTAAAAATAACGTGCCTTGTTTTGCTAATTCAAAACGACCAATTCGACTAGATTTAGCATCAGTAAACGCACCTTTTTTATGACCAAACATTTCACTTTCAAATAAAGACTCTGAAATTGCGCCCATGTTGACACCAATAAAAGGTCTTGACTGGCGTGTTGATAAATCGTGGATGTGTCTGGCTAATTGACTTTTACCTGTTCCATTATCACCGGTAAGTAAAATAGCCACATCTGTTGTCGCAATACTTTGAATTTGCATCATCAATTGTTGCATACAAGCTGAACGCCAAACATATTCATCTTGCTTTATGGGCTCTAATCTTTGCTGCAGTTTTTGATTTTGTACTTTTAAACCAGCCATAGAAAGCTGATGCGCTATGATTTGTAGTAACCTTTGGTTTTTCCAAGGTTTTTCAATAAAATCACCCGCACCTAGCTGCATCGCTTTTACGGCTAAAGCCACATTTGACCAAGCAGTCATAGCAACAGCCGGAATATTTAATTCTGATTTTTGGATCCAAGCTAATAATTCTAAGCCTTCTTCACCTGATGTGGTATCTAGTGAGTAATTCATATCGAGTAAAATCAAATCTATTTTATTGTTTTGAATTAACGCTTTTGCTTGGTAAGGGCTATCAGCTTCTATTACCTGATAACCGTTATCCTCTAATACAAAACCCGCGCTCAGGCGTATTTCCGGACGATCATCAACAACTAAAATACATACATTACTCATTATTTACCTAACTAGATAAAACAGTTTATAAAACTCACTTTATCATTAGTCAGAACAAAAATTAATGAAATATAGAAGAATTAAGTATTAGTTACTCAAGGTTATTATTTTT
>NZ_NQMR01000177.1 GCF_002276045.1 Pseudoalteromonas sp. NBT06-2
TCGAGTCGGGGAGGGGGAGCCAAAAAGACACAAAAAGACAATTGATAGTCTTCATTAAAACCCATTGCTAGAAAAACAAATTGTTTACATTTCATATCTTTATATTCTACTATATAACAAGAGTACTTTTCTCGATTTAAATTTCTCGATTTAAAATTTTATGTTACGGACACAATAAGTATTATGGTTGAATTAAAAAAATTCATATCGACTCAAGTTATACTTTGGATAATAATGTCCTGTTCAGGTATTTATTCAGTTATTAATGCTTTTCAAAGTTACAGTGCAGAAACACAATTGATGACCCAACGAGCAATTAGTTTGTACATAAGAAAAAATCCTTTCACTGAAGAATCAAAAGTTTACGGTAATAATATAAAAACAATATTTAACTTAGACTCTTTAAAAATTCAAAAAGATAAAAGTGAAATTATTTACAATCAAAATGATAATTTTTCCTACTTACCTTTCACAATAAAAAAAATACATGACCTCTCCCCTTTTATTAGAACACAATTTGCAGTTGACTCAGATCAAGGATTAAACCTTGAATTTACTGTAAAAATGCAATATGCAGCTAATGTTGCCCAAAGTATGCTATTTTTATTAATCGCATTAACCCTTATTTTAGTTGTCGCACCTTTTATTTCGTTAAAGTCAACACTTAAAAAAGCATCTGATAATGTTACTGACGCAATGTCACGCATGGTAGATCAATTTATAAAAACGGATGAACAAAATAAACAGCTTGATAGCAGTATTGCCGATGGTGCTGTTTCAACGATTTATCCAAGTATCGTACGTTTGAATTCATTTTTAAGAAAAAAGCAAAAAGAAATCGAAGATTCCGCATTAGAAATAAAATTTCAAGCATATAAAGACTCTGTAACAGAATTAGGTAACAGAAATATGTTTATTGAATATTATGGCGCAAATATAGAAGATGCTAACAAAGCAAGTTTCGGGATCTTAGCCTTAGTACGTTCAAGTGAATTACAATTGATAAACCAAACCAGAGGCTTTCAAAAAGGTGATGAATATATAAAAGATGTTTCTAATTTAATTCAAAAAGTAACAGGCACATATTCCACAAGCCAGTGCTTTCGAATCAACAGCTCAGACTTCGCAATTATCTTACCTAATCTTCCACTTAAAGAAGCAGAAAAAATTGGAGAATCATTGCAGTCTAAATTTACCGAGTATCAACAACAAACTGAATTAAGTTCTATTGCAAATACAGGCATGGTTGCTTATGAAACAAAAAAACCTTTAAGTGAATTATTAGCACTTGTTGATACCGCGATTAGTTTGGCACAAAGTAAGCAAACAAACGCATGGCACCTTCAAAAAGCATCAGATGTACTTGATAATGTAAGTGCCAGTTTTGGTAATCAGAACTGGAAACAAGTAATTGATGACGTACTTGAAAACTCTCGCGTAAAATTAATGCTACAAACGATTACACCTACAAACCGTAGTACCAAAGCCTATTCTGAAATCTTAGCCCGATTCAAAACTCATGACGACCAAATATTGCCTACAGCGTCATTTTTAGCGATGTCAGAAAAACAAGGAAAAATCTCGCACGTCGATCGCTTGATCATTGAGTCTGCTATAGATTCCATTAAGAATAAGAACCTTTCAGAAAAATCTTTTGGTATTAACATTACCGCACATAGTGCTCATAATGATCAATTTTTGATATGGCTTGAACGTTTATTACTTAAAAATAATAATATTGCCGCTAAACTTATCTTTGAAATAAGTGAATTTGGTTTACAGCAGAATATCAAAGCAAGTAAACGTTTTATTGATATGATCCACAGAGTCGGCTCAAGAGTCACCGTAGAAAAATTTGGTATAGGTTTAACTTCGTTTAAATTTTTCCGCCATTTAAAAGCTGATTTTATAAAAATGGATGCAAGTTATACGCGTGGTCTTGAAGAAGATAAAAATAATCAGTACTTTATGCGATTAATTGTGGATTTGGCCCATAGGATAGGTGTTAAAGTGTTAGCCGAAGGGGTTGAAAATCAAGAAGAAAAGCATATTATAGAACAACTTTGCTTAGATGGCGCGCAAGGATATTACATTGATAAACCAAGAGATATTTAAACTATATCATTAATCACTTTGCTAAAATGAGCAAAGCTTTTAGTGCATTAACAACAAACTAAATTCACCACCTAAGCTCCTATTATTCGATATTTTTTTAAACTATACCTGTAAATTAACTTTTTTCTGATTGTTCATCTGTTCTCAGTTGTTAAAAGGTCAATAAAACAGGATAATAGCCCGGTTATATCTTAGGGTGGTAAAAAAATGGCAGAATACCTATTATTACTGATAGCTACAGTGCTGGTAAATAACTTTGTATTAGTTCAATTTCTTGGATTATGTCCATTTATGGGTGTATCTGGTAAATTAGATACCGCTATTGGCATGTCCTTAGCAACAACGTTTGTTTTAACTTTAGCATCTGTTGCTAGCTATTTAATTAGTCATTATATTTTAATGCCTCTAGAGCTCGAATTTTTAAGAACAATGAGTTTTATTCTCGTAATAGCTGTAGTGGTTCAATTCACCGAAATGGTTGTACGTAAAACAAGCCCTACCCTATATCGATTACTAGGTATATTTTTACCTCTGATCACAACAAACTGTGCCGTATTAGGTGTCGCATTACTCAATATTAATAAAGAACATAATTTTATACAATCAGCTGTTTATGGTTTTGGTGCCGCTATCGGTTTTTCATTAGTTTTAGTTTTGTTTGCAGCCCTAAGAGAAAGATTAAATGCAGCTGATGTACCGACCCCTTTTAAAGGTGCATCAATAGGAATGATCACCGCAGGACTCATGTCTATGGCATTCATGGGCTTTACTGGGTTAGTGAAACTATAATTATGATACTTATATACGCTTTAATTGCTCTAGGAAGTCTAGCGCTAATTTTTGGACTGATATTAGGCTTTGCGGGTGTTCGCTTTAAAGTTGATTCTAATCCTATAGTAGATCAAGTCGATGAAATATTACCACAAACACAATGTGGTCAATGTGGCTATCCTGGTTGCCGCCCCTATGCAGAAGCAATTGCAAATGGTGATGATGTAAATAAATGCCCTCCGGGTGGTGATGCTACTGTAAAAAAGTTAGCTGATTTGATGGGAGTTGAAGCAACACCTTTAGCTGGAGGTGAAGCACAGGAGCCAATAAAAACCGTCGCGTATATTCGTGAAGATGAATGTATTGGATGCACAAAATGTATCCAGGCATGCCCTGTAGATGCGATTTTAGGTGCAACTAGGCAAATGCATACGGTATTAATTGATGAATGTACGGGCTGCGATTTATGTGTCGAACCTTGCCCTGTAGATTGTATTGATATGCTGCCATTAAAAACAACAACTCAAAACTGGAAATGGAATTTAGAATCCATTTCAGTTAAACAGATAGATTAAGAGGCCTAGGTGGAGAGTTTACTAGAGCAGATAGAACGTGGAATGCTATGGCAGGCCCCTGGTGGTGTTCACCCTCCTGGTCATAAAGCGTTAACAGAAAGTATTGCTATTTCGCAACTTCCAATACCTGAAAAGCTTATTGTACCTATTAAGCAACATATTGGCGTCCATGGTAAAGTATTAATTGAAAGTGGACAATTTGTGCTCAAAGGTCAGGCATTAACTGCACCAAATCAACCTTGGTCAGTTCCAGTTCACGCACCAACATCCGGTACAATCGTAGCAATTCAAGCGATGCCATCTGCACATCCATCCGCTTTAGAAGAAATAAGTATCATCTTATCACCTGATGGTAAAGATACCTGGTGTGATTTATTTCCAATTTCAGATTATGCTTCTTTAGACTATGAAGAGATAATACAAAAAATACAAATGGCTGGGATCTGTGGTATGGGTGGCGCGGGCTTTCCAGCATACGTTAAATCACAAACAGATAAAAAAATTGAATTTTTAATTGTAAACGGTGTTGAATGCGAGCCGTATATAACAGCCGATGATCGCTTAATGCAAGAACATGCGGATGAAATAATCCATGGCATAAGCGTATTAAACCACCTTCTCAAACCAGAAAAAATACTGATAGCCATAGAAAACGATAAACCCTTAGCGATTAAATCAATGCAGCGAGCCAGTGAATCTTTTGAAAATATATTAGTTAAAACGATTCCTACCAAGTACCCTTCTGGTGGTGAAAAGCAACTAATTCAAATATTAACAAATAAAGAAGTGCCTACTCGAAAAATTCCAGCAGACATCGGTATTTTAGTACAAAATGTTGGGACTTTATTTGCAATAGGAGAAGCAATCCATAAAGGTAAGCCCCTAATTGAACGTGTAATAACGGTGACTGGTAAAACATTAAATAAACCAAAAAATGTTTGGGCATTGATTGGTTCAGAAGTAAAACATTTACTTGATAATTGTGATTTTGAACCCCAAGCACAACAAAGAGTCATAATGGGTGGTCCTATGATGGGTTTCACTTTACCAAGTGTTCGGATCCCAGTTGTAAAAACAACTAACTGTATTTTAGCACCAAATCAAATTGAATTGCCTTTTAATGATAACGAACAAGCTTGTATACGCTGTAGTGCTTGTGCTGATGCATGCCCTGCATCTTTGTTACCTCAACAGCTACAATGGTTTGCTAAAGCAAAAGAGTACGATAAATTAGAAGATCATAATTTATTTGATTGTATTGAATGTGGTGCATGTAACTATGTATGCCCTAGTGAAATTCCTTTAGTTCAATATTATAGAGTTGCTAAGGCACAAATAAAAGAGCAACAAGAAGAACAAATAAAAGCACAAAGAGCAAAAGAACGCTTTGAAATTCGAAATCAAAGACTTGAGCGCGAAAAAGAAGAAAGACTCAATCGACATAAAAAAATTGCTAAACCAAAAACGGCTGACGAACAAACTAAAATAGCGCAAGCTATGGCTAAAGTAACAACTAACCAATCAGATAAATCAGCTGTATCTGCCGCAATAGCCCGTGCGAAAGCCAAAAAACTACAGAATCAAAATTCTGAAACTCTACCTGATAATACTGAAGTTGCGATAAAAAGAGCCCAACGCAAAGAAAAAGCGCGTCTGTATAGAGAAGAAAAACAAAAAGAAACCTTAGATTCTGATAACAATCAAGCTCCCTCTTCTGAGACAGATGATAAAAAATCAGCAGTTGCTGCCGCCGTAGCCCGTGCAAAAGCTAAAAAGTTAGCTAAGCAAAGTGAATCAGATACAAATAAAGATTCTCGCGAAGTTGAATCAACACAAGCTGAAGATCCTAGAAAAGCAGCAGTCGCTGCCGCCGTAGCCCGTGCAAAAGCTAAAAAGTTAGCTAAGCAAAGTGAATCAGAAAAAAATGAAGGTTCTAGCCAAGTTGAACTTGGCACATCGGATGATAAAAAAGACTCTAAGGACAACAATTAATTATGAAGGCTAGCACACAATTGAATATGAGCAGTTCGCCTCATAGCCACAGTCAGAAAACTTTATCTAGCGTGATGATGACAGTACTGCTTGCATGTATTCCAGGAATATTAGTTCAAACTTATTTTTTTGGTTATGGTGTATTACTCCAATGTATTATCGCGCTTATTACTGCTGTCGTCGCCGAGTCATTAGTACTTAAATTAAGAAACCGCCCTATTGTTCCAACATTAAAAGATAATAGCGCAGTACTTACCGGTTTATTATTAGCATTAAGTATTCCACCATTAGCACCTTGGTGGATAATTGTTATAGGCACATTATTTGCAATATTAATTGTTAAACAACTTTATGGCGGTTTAGGGTTTAACTTGTTCAATCCTGCGATGGCAGGCTATATATTATTGTTGATCTCATTTCCTGTACAAATGACATCTTGGTTGCCTGTAAATTCACTACAACAATATTCTTTAAGTTTTTTTGAACAGTTACAGGTGATTTTTACGGGGTTTACTAGCGATGGCTTCAGTGTTAACCAGCTTCGAATGAATTTAGACGGCATAACAATGGCAACACCGTTAGATACATTAAAAACAGATATCACAAAAGGACTTACTGTTACAGAAAGCTTAACTGGAGATGTTTTTAATGGCTTTGCAGGTAAAGGCTGGCTATGGGTTAATATTACTTTCATGTTGAGTGGATTATACCTTATTAAAACAAAAATAATTAATTGGCATATCCCTATTGCGATACTGAGTAGTTTAGCCTTTTGCTCAATTTTAGGCCCGTTATTTTCACCAGATATCCATGCTGGCCCTGTTTTTCATTTAGTCAGCGGTGCAACTATGTTAGGTGCCTTTTTTATTGCAACCGACCCGGTGTCAGCTGCAACAACGAATAAAGGACGATTAATCTATGGTGCTTTTATTGGCCTTTTTATATATATAATTCGCGCATATGGCGGCTATCCTGATGCTGTCGCATTCGCAGTATTATTAATGAATATGGCTGTACCACTTATTGATTACTATACAAAACCGATAACTTATGGTCATGGAAAAATCCAATGATAACTGAAAAAAAAGCCATGATTAAAAATGGCATAATTTTATCATTATTTGCACTTATCACAACGGGCTTAGTAACAGCCACTCAAATAATGACAAAAGATCAAATTGCGATGCAAGAAAAAAGGCAATTATTAAAGGTTTTAGAACAAGTTTTACCAAAAGGTAAATATGATAATGAGTTATATTTAGACTGCGCAATTGTTAAAGCTAGCTTTTTAGGAAATAAAAAACCTCATAAAGTTTATCGCGCTAAAAAGGATAATATTCCTGTTGCGCTCATAATTGAAAGTACCGCACCTGATGGTTATAGTGGAAATATTGAGGTCTTATCAGCCATTTATTTAGATGGAACTGTAGCCGGTGTCAGAGTTTTAAAACATAAGGAAACACCGGGGTTGGGAGATAAAGTTGAGGTCGCTAAATCTCAATGGATCACAAAAATTAAAAATATTCAGGTTAAATCTGAACAAGATATACGCTGGGCTGTAAAAAAAGATGGCGGTATGTTTGATCAATTTACAGGGGCTACCATTACGCCGCGCGCAGTGATCTCGGCAGTTAAACGTGCAAGTTTATACGCACAAAATGAAACTGATATGTTATTTGATGCAGCAAATGCATGTGCAAAGGTTGATAAATAATATGAAAGAACATCTAAAAGAAATTTCATTGCAAGGTCTTTGGAAAAACAACTCGGTTTTAGTACAATTATTGGGGTTATGTCCTCTACTAGCAGTTTCAACAAGTTTAATCAACGCACTTGGGCTTGGTATAGCAACTATGCTGGTATTAATAGGTTCAAATATATCAATATCTTTTGTAAGGAACTGGGTTCCAAAAGATATTCGAATACCTGTCTTTGTAATGATTATTGCCAGCTTTGTAACTATCATTCAGCTATTAATGAACGCATATACATTTGGTTTATATCAATCTCTTGGTATTTTTATTCCGCTCATAGTTACTAACTGTGTAATCATCGCCCGAGCTGAGGCATTTGCTTCTAAAAACCCAATACATTTATCAGCTTTAGATGGAGTTATGATGGGCCTAGGCTTTATATTGGTTTTACTTGTGTTAGGTGCAATGCGTGAAGTAATAAGTCAAGGCACATTATTTGACGGTGCTCATTTATTATTTGGCGAGTGGGCCCAAGTATTAAAACTAGAAATTTTCAAGTTTGATAACCAATTTTTATTAGCAATTTTACCTCCTGGAGCATTTATTGGTATGGGGTTTCTGATTGCTAGTAAAAATATTATTGATGAACAAATTAAAGATAAAGAACCTAAAGCGATTGATACTGAAAAAGCGCCTCGCGCTCGTGTAACAAGCCTAACTTAAACAAAGTGACTCACAAATTTTTATATACGAGTCCTGTTTAAATCCTTATCATCTCGAAAATTTTATAATCCTGCAAGGATGTTGGTTATTCAATAGAGACTAATTGAGTTATCGAAAAACCAAGCAGCCATTATGAACAACACAAAACGAATAGAAATCTTAAAACGATTGCGAGAAAACAATCCAAATCCTGAAACAGAATTAGAATTTAACTCCCCATTTGAATTACTTGTTGCCGTCACTTTATCTGCTCAAGCTACTGATGTTGGTGTTAATAAAGCAACAAGAAAGCTTTTTCCTGTCGCTAATACACCGCAAGGTATTTTAGATCTTGGACTGGAAGGTTTACGAGATTATATAAAAACGATTGGTTTATATAACTCTAAAGCCAACAATGTTAATAAAGCCTGTGAAATGCTTATTAATTTGCATGGTGGTCAAGTACCTGAAAATAGAGAGGCCTTAGAGGCTCTTCCAGGCGTTGGCCGAAAAACGGCTAACGTAGTGCTTAACACTGCATTTGGCTGGCCTACAATCGCTGTTGATACGCATATTGACCGTGTTTCTAACCGCACAAAGTTTGCAATGGGTAAAAACGTTGTAGAAGTTGAACAAAAACTACTTAAAGTTGTACCAAAAGAATTTATGGTAGATGTTCATCATTGGCTAATTCTTCATGGCCGATATACTTGCGTTGCCCGCAAGCCTAAATGTGGTTCTTGTATTATTGAAGACTTGTGTGAGTTTAAAGATAAAACAGAATAAAAATCAAGTAAACGAAGATATTATATTTGACCTCGTATTGCCCTTAATAACCAAATCCAACAGTTTAACATTAAACAGAATATATGAGGAGGCACTAAGTATGCCTCCCAAATATCTCCACTTTAATTTCAAAAAAATTTAGTGCCCGAACTGAACACGCACACCAGCATTAACAGTAAATCCGTCATTGCGTGACCAGATATCTTTAGTCCAACGACCACTTGGGTCTTGCTCTGGTAACAATAACGACTCGCTTTTAGTTTGGCGTACATTAAGTAGATTTTCTGCATTTAAAAAATAACTTACTCTGCCAACTGTTATTTGACCAAGCAAACCTAAATGCCAATACGCTTCACTCTTAGTACGATGTGGGTTGTCTTCTAAGTATTGTGTACCCGTGTAATAGGCTTCAAACCCAATTAGATGACTACCATGCTCTTCCCACATAATAACCGCACCTGCTGAGTGTTTTGGTGTGAGTGTTAAAGGTTCTCGGCCAATGACTGACTGATTTTTTTTGCTGGCATCAGTGTACAAATAACTACCAGTTAGTTTCAGGTCACGCCAGCGATAGCGAACCAGCAATTCAGCACCACGAATTTCACTTTTACCTAAGGCATTTACGATACGTACTTGTTTATCGGAATGTATCTCATATGAGGGAATCTCTTCAAGTTCAGCTACATTATCAACGTCAGATGCAAACAAAGTCACACTCGTTTCAATATTGTCGACTAAATAGCTAAAATCAATAGATGCAGTAGTCGCCAGCTCTTCTTCAAGATTTTCAAGTGGAGCTAAACGTGATAAACCGGCCTCTTCAATATCTTCTATAAAGGGGGTTGGGGCAAAAAAGCCTTGACCATAGGAACCACGAACAGTCCAGTTTTCAGGGTTATAAAACATTGAAATGCGTGGACTAACTTGCGTGCCATATTCACTGTGCCAATCAGTACGCGCACTAAGTGATAGTGAAATATCATCTCTTGCGTCATAATCAACTTGCGAGAATAACCCTGGCACTTGGTAGTTGTAATTAAACTCGGAAAATTTTTCTGAATCAAAGCGATCTGATTGATAGGCAACACCAACTAGCCAAGCGATAGTATCACTATAGCCTGACACACTAGATTCAAGTAAATAACTTTCATGATAGTCATTTTCTTCTACTAAGCCATTCACATGGTCATGCTCTTGGCGCATGACCGAGCCACGCACATTGAGATTAAGCACATCCCCAAGAGGTTGATCAAAAATAAAACCACTGTCAAGTCTTAGTGAATCTTGGCTTTGTTTAAATGGGTTGCCATCGGGTACAGTTGCCCTCTCTACTGTTCCACCTTCACGTTCTTCCATCATAGCACCAAAAGTCAAATACAGGTTGGCACCGCTTTCGCTTTCCCAATATAAGCGCGGACGAATGGTTGCACGTTGGTAATGCGCCATATCGATCCAGCCGTCACTATCTAAATCTTGTTGCTCTTGATTATGTAAGCCAGATGTTACAGATACGCTGGTAGCGTTATTTATAGGTGTGGAAAAATATGTCGTGATGTCTTGCCCATTTTTCGATGTTGCATTCAATAGCACTTCGCCTTCAACGTCATCTGATGGGGTTCGAGAAATTAAGTTAATCACTCCGCCAAGTGCTGAGCCACCATACAGAGATGATGCCGATCCTTTAATGATTTCAACATTGGCAAGATCAGTCGGAGGAATTTGCAATAAGCCAATCGATGCGGTTTGACCACCATATAACGGCAATCCATCACTGAGTAACTGTGTATAACGGCCATACATACTTTGCAATCGAATATTGGCACTACCTAGAGCTGGTGAAGTATTTTGCACGCGTACTCCGCCAGTTTCAGCAACCAACATAGAAATGTTACCTGGTCTCATTAAGGCTTTTTCTTGAATTTCTTCGCCATTGATGATCTCTGTACGGGTTGCTGACTCAGCAACAATTCGGCCAAGTCGTGATGCGGTTACTTGGATCTTTTCAATCTTATTTTCGCCATGCTCATGATGTTCGTCACCATGTCCACCTTCACTAGAGTATGATATTGAAGGCACTAACAGCACCGCAAGTGATATTTTAGAATATATGTTAAGCATTTTTACCTCAAATAATGCTAAAAACTGCGAAGTTCTCACAATTAATAAATTTTAATGTTGTCTAGAGCACCGATCAGTTTAAAATATAGTGTTCATATTTTAAACTGATCGGTGCTCTAGGGTATGAATGTAAGAAGTTTAGGAGGCGAAAATTGGTGGT
>NZ_NQMR01000178.1 GCF_002276045.1 Pseudoalteromonas sp. NBT06-2
TATGAATGTAAGAAGTTTAGGAGGCGAAAATTGGTGGTCGATAAAGAGACTTGGCGATAAAATGAGTGCCTTTTGTTGTTAATGACAGCTGAGGTTCACTTAAAATAAGTAACTCTGATATAGGAATATTGTTATCTAAATAAGCAATAGAAGCACATGCGTTTGCAGGGCAAATACACTCTATTTCACAGCACTCAACTTCACAACAATCATCTATGCTTTCAGATGTGTTGGAGCTATCGTTATCATAAACAAAGGTTTGCTGTTGTATTTTTGTATGAAATTCTGATGTGCCGTCATATGACGCCATAAAATGATAAGACATTGTTTGCCCTAAAAAGGCAACCAGAATTGTGATCATAAGCATCAATTTTGACAATGGTTTAAGCATATATAACTCTAATAAAAATCGCGACTATTGTAGGTGATTTTAAAATATAAGTGAAGAGGAATAAGAATATACTTTCGACTATAGAAAAGTTAAGGTTCTATAAATTTCTTACGAACTACTCATCTATCTTTATTATCTTTTGGCTGGCCTACAATCGCTTTAGATACGCATATATTTAGAATATCTAACCGTACTAAATTTGCCATGGGTAAAAATATTGTATTAGTTGAAAAAACTAGAAAAAGTTGTACCAAAAGAATTTAAAGTCGATGTTCATCACTGGCTTATCTTACATGATAATTAGAAAGCCTTGCTGTGGAAGCTGTATAATTGAGGACTTATATGAATTTAAAGATATAATAGATTTTTAATTCATACCGTCACTATTATATAAAATTAAAGGAATTTTATGCGTTTATTACATACTATGCTGCGTGTTGCAGATTTAGAAAAGTCAATCGCCTTCTATACCAAAGTACTTGGCATGAAAGAGCTCAGACGCTCTGAGAATGAACAATATCGTTATACTTTAGTTTTTATTGGCTATGGTGATGAAGATTCTAATAGCGTTATAGAGCTTACTTACAATTGGGATACCAATGAATATGAACATGGTACAGCATTTGGTCATTTAGCAATTGAATATGATGATATCTACTTAGCATGTAACAAAATCAAACAATTAGGGGGTATTGTAAGCCGCGAGCCTGGTCCTGTGCTTGGTGGTGCTACCGAAATCGCTTTTGTAAAAGATCCTGATGGTTATGCTATTGAGTTAATTCAAAAAAAGTAAAAAAATGCCCCTTATTATAGAGCTAAATCTTTATTTAGTTCTTACTTCCCTAAAAGCGAGTATCAATTCCGATAATGAAGTTTCCACTTTATATTGAACATACATAGACTATTCAATAGCTAATGAAATATTTTAAATTTATAATTAGAGATTAATTTTTTAAAGAAGGTAGTTAAAAAATAGGTTTTATAGATTATTATCGAGGTAATTATAAGAATCTTGATGGTTTATTTACCTGTAACTTCCGACTCACTCTGATGAAAGAGTGGCGTCCCCAAGGGGATTCG
>NZ_NQMR01000179.1 GCF_002276045.1 Pseudoalteromonas sp. NBT06-2
AGCGCACATCCAGATTGTAAAAAATGGATAAACATCCCCGAGGTAAACCCTCTCGCTTAGGCTCGACTTCACTTCGTGAAGCGGGGTATTTCACTCGAACATTTCCAATTTATGATCAACATGTAACTGCCCATACTTTTTCCCTTGATTTTTAACATAGTTTTTTATCATTGATTCATTCCCATGTTTACCAACTGTACTGCAAAATAACCATCCGACCAAAACTCACCACCCCATAACTGTTTTTTAACATGAGGACATTTCTTTAAAATCTCTCGTGCTATTAAAATTTTTATCATAGTTACAAGCTTTTTTATGCTATACGTTGGCACTGATTCAACCAAAAAATGAATATGTTCTTCATCGGATTCAATTTCTAAACAAACTTCAGATATAACACTTTCAACACCGGCATCAAAAACTATTTTTCGATATTTGGCTGAAAATACTAAGTGATATAGCAACACAGTCACATGACAGTTTTTATGGATAAATTTACATATATCCATATTTTACCACAAATGGCGGGGAATAAAATACTCCCTCAGAGATTTAAAGTGGGTCGTGTCCATATATATCGATACTACATGGAAATGCGTTTTTAAACTTACATTGCAATAATAATTTAGTCTCTACATGATATAGAAAACAAAGTCATACAGAGATATTTTAGAGTTCCTTATTTACCACCAAGTAGCGTACAAAGCGGCAATAATAAGTACTAAAGCAACAACCGCAGTGTTAAAAATAGAACTGGTTTTAAAGCTTATTTTACTTAAATCAACTGCGTGGTTATGTTCTTTATTTGACTGTACGGATAACAACGATGTCATTATTGCTATTACAATACATAATATAAAAACTAAACCAATACGATCTATAAATGGTAATTCAGGCCAAAGCACTTTAAACAGTAATGAACAAACAGCAGAGCTTATAGCCGCAGCTAAAGCACCATTAGCGTTAATACCTTTCCAAAATAAACCTAAAATAAAGATCACAACAATACCCGGAGTAAAGAATCCGGTAAATTCTTGAATATATTGAAATGCTTGGTCAAAGTTACCTAATAATGGCTTAGCGATAATTAATGCCATGCACAAAGCGATTAAACTTGCCATACGACCAACATTGACATAATGCTTTTGCGATTTATTTGGCACTAACGACTGATATATATCTAAAGTGAAAATGGTTGAGATACTATTAGACATTGACGATACCGATGAAATTATTGCGGCAACTAACGCTGCGAAAATTAACCCTTTTAATCCATGAGGCATTAAACCCATCATCTCTGGATAAGCTTGATCAGGTGCTGACAAGTCAGGAATCAATATTACTGCAGCAATACCGGGTAAGACAACAATAATCGGCATTAACAGCTTTAAAAATGCCGCAAAAACAATCCCTTTGTGAGCCTCGTTGATATTTTTAGCCGCTAATGCGCGTTGAATAATGTATTGATTAAAACCCCAATAAGATAAGTTCATCACCCACATACCGCCCACCAGAACCGAGATACCAGGTAAGCTCATATAATGCGGATTATCAGGACTTAAAATCATATCAAATTTTTCTGGCGCTAATTCAGTTAATAACGAGAACCCTGCGATTATTCCCTGCCCTTGCGCTATTTCATCAAGTGCTAAATAAGATAAAATCAAACCGCCAATTACCAGTAATATAACTTGAACAATATCAGTAAAAGCCACTGCTTTTAGACCACCATATAAAGAATATGCAATTGAGAATAAAGCAAGAAATAACATACCAAAAAGAATATCAACTCCTGTCATAGCACTAATGGCCAATCCTCCTAACCATAAAATGCTTGAAAGGTTGACGAATACATAAACCCCCAACCAAAAAATAGCCATTACCGTTTTTACGCGATGATCAAAACGTTTATCCAGGAATTGTGGCATAGAATAAATGCCGGAATTTAGAAAAATGGGCAGAAAATATTTACCGACAATTAAGAGTGTAATTGCTGCCATCCATTCATATGAAGCAATAGCTAAACCAATAGCAAACCCAGAGCCAGACATTCCAATAATTTGCTCAGCAGAAATATTAGCGGCAATCAAAGATGCACCAATAGCCCACCAAGGAAGAGATTTACTCGCCAAGAAATAATCATCCGTAGTTCTGTCTTGTGCGCTTTCATTTCGTGAAATCCAAAGTGCAGCAATCAGTAGCCCTATTACGTAGAATATAAAGATGCTTATATCAAGCGTATCTAATGTCATGGTATTAACCTTTGTTATTATTTTTACTTTTTTAAAGACAATAAAATCCTGACCCAATAATGAGTATTAAAACTCATTGGGTATTATTTATTAAAAGGGATTTATTTCGAGTTACCTATTAACGGATTATCCAAACTCAGTGGTAAGCTTTTAATAGGTTATTTTTTATAAATACAGATAAGACACATTAACCAGAATATTTGAGAATAATTTTATCTTTACTTACTTTTTCAAAACTAATATCAAAGTTTTTTCTAAGTACATTAAGTAAACCTGTTACATCACCGGTTTTAAACATACCCGCAACCTGAACATTTCTAAGTTGTTCATCATCAGCTAATTCAAATTCGATATCGGTATATCGACTAATTTCAGCCATAGCATCTGTGAGTGACTCGCCGCGAAAAATCAAATTTCCTCTGCGCCATGATAATTTTACGGCTATATCAATAGGCTTTATTTTTACAACTTTTTCGAGTGATTGACTCGTTAAATCTAGTTCAACTTTCTCACCCTTTGATATTACCATAGACGTTTTAGGTAATCGTTTTGCTATTTGTTCGGTGTCAGAATTTAGAGAAATATTCCTTTTTTTGGCAACTAGTACTTTACCATCAGTAACGATTAACTCCACTAAGTCACTATTGACTTGTACATTAAATGCAGTACCCACAGCTTGAATAATCTTACCATTGGCCAATACGCTCAATGGTCTTGATTTATCATGGGCAACATCAATATGAATTTCTCCACGTTGTAACTCAATTAACCGTGCATTTTGAGTATATTTCACTTGTGCAAAACTATTGGTGTTTAATACTAATTTACTATTATCAGGTAAATTAATTGTATTACTTTCACCGACATTCGTTTGATAACTCGCTTTCATAACAACAACTTGAGACGTTATTGTCTCAGATAAAGGAGAAAAAATGGCAATACCATTCATTAAATAAAAAGAGATAGCAACAACAAATGAAGCCGCCATTGCAACAAACCAAGGCGTTGACTTTTTCTTTAATTGTTCTTGTGGGAATAAATCAGATAAACGGCTTAAGTCATCCATTTTATCCCACATTTGAGCGATTTCTAGTAGTAGTTTAATATTCTCATTATCTTGTGCAAGCCAATATTTAAACTCACTTTTTTCTACACAAGTTAACTCTCTATCAAGTTTAGCAATCCAATCACTCGCCTGTTCAAGACGTAACTCTTCTTGCTTAGCTTGCTCACTAGAATGAAGTTGATGAATATTACTCATAACGACCTCCTACAGATAGCGGTGATTTAACTGAACTGGCATACTGAGTTTTACGCATAAATAAGGTACAACGCTTTACACCCATTGAAATATGTTTTTCCACTGTAGATTCACTAATCGTTAATTGTTCCGCAATTTCACGCTGAGAGAAGCCATATACCTTCTTAAGCACAAAAACTTTTCTACATTGAACTGGTAATTCTCTAACGGCATTACAAAAGTGAGAGAATTCTCGATCGGTTACCGCATTGTCGTACATTTCATCTTTATTAAGGTCAGAAAGTAACAGCTCTAACTCTCGCATATCTTCAACACCTTTAACTAACCTTACACTGGCTTGTTTTTGGTAATCTAAGGCTAAATTTCGCGCCATTTTGAACATAAAAGATTTGGGTGAACTGATATGGTCTTTATTTTCAATTTGACAAATTCGCACATAGGTTTCTTGAACAATATCTTCAATTTCATGGGGTGGTACAATACGAGAAACAACCCGAGAAATACTTTTTCTAGACGCCAAATAAATTTTATAAAATACTGTCTCGTTTGACATTTAACCTCAATATTATTACAGCAAATTAAATCTCGATAATAATAAGACGAGTTAATTAAAAAAATCCGCCAGAAATTTTATTATTTATTTTAAGCAACTAAAATCAGAAAATTTTATTGCTTGTAATGTACCGCATAATTGTAATAGTGTCTTTATTAACACATAAAAATAAAACCATGAAACTGAAACAAAGAAACCTAACATACTGAATTTAATTACTTAAAAATATATATAAACATTTAAAACAGTTAACTTAATAACAAAACAAATATGCTTAAAGTATAAAAATTATAAAGGCGTTAATGAATTTTACTATGTTTAGTCATCAAAAAAAATTACTCAAAACTCATATTAAATTTTTATGGAGGAAAATTTTTAATCACTCGTCTTTGTTTTTAGTATGGAGGAAAACCATACAGGGGGAATATCAAAGATTACAAAATCGATTATTCTGTTTAATGATGATTATTAGCCTGAATGGCAATGTCATCGCTACAGAAAAAAGAGATAAAGTGATCTTTAATATACCAAGACAAAGAGCTGACTTATCGTTAATTAATTTTGCAGAACAGGCCGATGTTACCTTGTTATTTCCAATGGACAAAGTTCAGGGAAAACAAACAAATTCAGTAATAGGCGAGTATTCAATTATGAATGCTTTAGTTAAGTTACTGAAAAACAGTGGACTTAAAACAAAAATTGATGAAAGTGGCCAACTATCAATCTTGATAGATCCGAGTTTTGAGAGAAATAAAAACATGGTCGATTATAACAAAAATAAAGTAGCAAGCGCTGTACTCGCTGTACTTGGCACTGTAGCAGTATCGCAGCCAGTGCTAGCAGAAGAAACAAAAAAAGCCAAAGAAGTCGAAGTTATTCAAGTTACCGGCATACGCGGTTCACTTGCTCGCGCAATGGATGTTAAACGTGATGCTAGCGGTGTAGTAGATTCAATATCTGCTGAAGATATAGGTAAATTTCCAGATACCAACTTAGCAGAATCATTACAACGTATTTCCGGCGTATCTATTGATCGCTCTGGTGGTGAAGGACAAATGATTACTGTGCGTGGTTTTGGTCCTCAATTTAATACGGTATTAGTGAATGGTCGGAAAATTGCTTCTGAAAACGCAAGCCGAGCATTTAGTTTCGATACCATTGCTTCAGAAATGGTGAAAAGTTTAGATGTGCATAAAACCTCTTCCGCAACAGTGCAATCAGGAGGGGTTGGATCAACAGTCAATATTAATACCGCAAGACCTTTTGCGATTGATGGCTTCAAGGTTGCCGGCTCAGTAAAAGCAGTCGTAGATGGAAATAGTGAGAAAACAACGCCACAAGTTTCAGCTTTAATTAGTAATACATTCAATGATGATACTTTAGGTGTCTTATTGGCGCTTTCTTATCAAGAACGAGAAACTCGTTTAAACCAAGCCCAAACTGATGGCTGGTTAGAAAATGTAGGTATTCCAGACCCTAAAACTCAGTCTGGAGAGAATTATAGCGGCAATATATTCTCTGCCCGAAATTACGATCATAAAGTTACTTTTGAAAACCGTACCCGTACAAATGCTAATTTGGTATTGCAATATGCGCCGTTAGACAACTTAATTGTCACTGCTGATGTGCTTTATTCTGATTTTGATATTGAAACTAATGCCACTTCCTATGGTCACTGGTTTACTGCCCCTAATGTCGAAAATGCGGTTGTTGATGAAAATGGAACCGTTATTGATATGTATCAAGAGATTGGCTTAGCCACTGATTTTCATGCGAAGAAGTTTGACCGCTTAACCAGTTCATCATCCTTTGGTTTAAATTTTAATTGGGATATAAACGATAATCTTAATATGCAATTTGATTTGAGCACTTCAAAGGCGACTAGAGATGAAAACAATGGTCGTGGCGATCAGTTATCTCTTATTGGTTACGCTAACCGAGTTCGCTTTGAAATAGACAATAATATTTTACCACTCTCAAGTAATTTCACCTCAGCTGATAGTAGTATCTACAGCGGTCAACAAGAACTAGACGGAGTAGCTTACGATCCAACTGTTTCACCTGCTGGAGTATCTGATTTTTACGATACCACAAACTCAAAAGCACATGTTATGTTGCGTCGTGGCTGGGCGGTTGAAGATGATTTAACTCAGTTAAGGTGGAATGCTATATGGAGTACTGATGGTGATACTGGCTTAACCGCAGTGAAATTTGGTGCAATGTATTCATCTGAAACTAAGAGCTTAGATCGTTGGGACAACGAAGGTGCCGGTATTCACTGTACCTATTGTGGCTACCCTGACACCCCTGATATGTCAGGTTTTGAACAATATATTTTTGATGCCGGCAGTGACTTCTTAAGTGATGTAAGTGGTAGTGGACGCATGCCAACATCATGGCTTGCCCATGATGGTGAAGCAAACTTTGCTTACCTTGAACAATATTATGCCAGTGTTAATTCCGGCACTATTAGTTTTGACGCCGCTAAGCGTGATAACTCATTTGAAATCAGCGAAGATATTTATTCTTTCTACTTAGAGCTAGATTTTGAAGGTGAATTAGCCGGTATGTTAATTTCAAGTACTGCAGGCTTCCGTTACGAAAGTACAAGTACTGATGTACAAGGCACTACAGCACCGGTTACAGCATTAACTATTTTAGATAAAACAGAAATGTTAGCGCAATTCGGTTCACCAGAATTATTCACTCAAAGCACCAGTTATGATGAAATTTTACCTAACTTTAGCGTAAAACTTGAAATGACTGATGACTTAATTGCCCGCGTTGCTGCATCAAAAACATTGACGCGTCCAACATTAAGCAGTATGTCACCAGTAACCGTTATTACGACTACACGCCAAGGTGGTAACTTAAACTCTGCCAGTGGTAACCCTGCACTTGTTCCTTTTAGCTCTGATAATTTAGATTTATCACTTGAATGGTATTACGACGAAGCAAGTTACTTATCAGCAGGCTACTTTAGAAAACATGTAGCTAATTTCATTGTTAATTCACAAGAACCTAAAACTTTTGAATTACAAAGTGGAGGACTATTAACTGATCCTTCAACAGGTTCAACCCCTGACGCACCAGATGCTGATGATGAAGTTGCAGTATTTACCAATACATTACCCAATAATGGTGAATCTGCCATTGTTGATGGTTGGGAAATTGCCGCACAGCATACCTTTAATTCTGGTTTTGGTTTACTTGCCAATGTGACTTTAGTGAATAGTAATGCAGAGTTAGATCCAAGGGATATCACTCAAGTATTTGCCTTAACGGGATTAAGTGATTCATTAAATTTAGTCACTTTTTATGAAAACGGTCCGTTCCAAGGTCGTATTGCCTATAACTGGCGTGATAGTTTCTTACAGTCATTATCACAAAACAATGGTGATGGTGTCACCATTGTTGAAGAGTATTACCAAATTGACGCAAGTGCGAGTTACGACGTTACTGAAAACTTAACAGTATTTGTTGAAGGCATTAACTTAACTGAAGAATACATTCATAAACGTGGTCGCTTTACTAATCAATTATTACTAATTGAAGATAGCGGCCGTCGTTTTGGTATAGGTATTCGTAGTAGTTTTTAAGAGCAATTAAAACAATTAGGCGAAACGGTGAGTAATTAATCGTTTCGCATTATCATTAAAAAGAAGTGTTTTATGCATAGTACTCAAACAAATATAAATGATAACCTCTCTAAAAATGGTGCGATTGAAACAGTCGTTGTGGTGGGTGGTGGTATTGCCGGCTGGTTAACCGCTGGTAGAGTTGCAGCACGTCATAAATCACATACCACTGAAGGTATTAACGTTGTTTTAGTAGAGTCCCCCACTATTCCAGCTGTTGGTGTTGGTGAAGGCACTTGGCCAACCATGCGAAGTACTTTGATAGCATTAGGTATAAGTGAAACAGACTTTATAAGAGAGTGTGACGCCAGTTTTAAGCAAGGAGCCAAATTTGCTAAATGGGTTGATGGCACAGATAATGATTTTTATTACCACCCTTTAGTACTACCTCAAGGCTTTGCTAAAGGTGATATTGCAGCCTACTGGCTTGCCAAAGATCAAAAAAGCTGTGGAAATTCATTTTCAAACGATGTTTGCTTTCAAGAAGCGATTTGTGAAAAGGGCTTAGCACCAAAAACCATTCGCACACCAGAATTTGATGCTATTGTAAATTATGCCTATCATTTAGACTCTGTTAAATTCGCTATATTTCTACAAAAGCATTGCACTGAAAAACTAGGCATTACTCATATTTTAGATAATGTAGAAAAAATAAATACTGCAGGTAATGGTGATATTGCTTCAGTATCAACTAAAAATAATGGCGATATTTGCGGAGAGTTATTTATTGACTGCACAGGGTTTTCATCCCTTTTACTCGGTAAGCATTACCAAGTCCCGTTTAAATCTTGCAAAGATATTTTATTTATTGATACAGCATTAGCAATACAAGTGCCCTATGAAGATGAAGAATCACCTATTGCCTCTCATACTATTTCAACTGGGCAAGAAGCTGGCTGGATTTGGGATATAGGCTTACAACATCGACGAGGTGTTGGCTATGTTTATTCAAGTAAATATTCATCAGAACAACAAGCTAGAGAAATATTGGCCCAATATGTAGGGACTAAGTTTGATAATGCAAAAGTTAGAAAAATTCCAATTAACTCTGGCCATAGAGAAAAATTTTGGCAAAAAAATTGTGTTGCAGTAGGCTTATCAGCAGGTTTTTTAGAGCCTCTTGAAGCCTCTGCGTTAGTATTAGTTGAGCTCTCAGCTCAAATGATTGCAGAGCAACTACCAACAACAAGACGCTCAATGGATATTGTCGCTAAGCGCTTTAACGACACCTTCTTATATCGTTGGGATAAAATCATCGATTTTCTCAAGCTTCACTATATATTAAGCAAGCGAGTAGATAATCGCTTTTGGAGTGACAACCGCGATCCAAAATCAATCCCTCAAAGTCTGAAAGATTTAATGGAGTTGTGGCAATATCGCTCACCTGCCGATCACGATTTCACCAGTAATAATGAAGTATTTCCAGCAGCTAGTTACCAATATATCCTTTATGGTATGGGCTTTAAAACTGATTACAGCCATGCCTTTCATTTACTTGACGATTGGCAATATGCAGAACAACAATTTGCTCAAAATGAAAAAATGACGCAAACAATGACTTCAACCCTACCAAGTAATAGGGAATTATTAAACAAAATAAAACAGTACGGTTTTAGTCGCCTTTAGTGCAAACAGAACAATAAATAATAAAATTCATACTAAAAAGAGAATACTGATGGCAAATCTAGTAGCAGTTGACAACAAAAATCATAAGCACATTAAAATTAACAACACCTTAGCTGAAACTCATGGTAAAAACCTGCATCTTATACCTGCCATAGTTGCTGAGTTTACTAACCTTGCCGTGCAATATCCAATATTACTCACCAAAAATGGCGATACCGGACAATTTGTTTGTGCAGCTATGTTAGGTTTTGAAAGTGGTGAAAATTTGTTTTGGCAAAATGAACAATGGCAAGGGATATATTTACCACTTCAAATTCAACGTCAACCTTTTTTTATTAGCACGACTCCGGTAAAAAATACAACACAAGAAACTGAAAATACAGAACATTTAGTTTGTATAGATCTCGATAGCCCTACTATTTCAACCTCTGATGGAGAGTTTTTATTTACTGAGAAGGGAGCAGAAACTGATTATTTTAGTCAAGTAAAATACCGTTTATCACAAATTATGCAAGGTGAGATAGATAATCAACAACTAATTGATCAATTACAAGAAATGGCTTTATTACAACCAGTCGCATTAGAAATAACTTTCATAAACCAACAAAAAACTCGGCTGAACGGTTTATATACCATAGATAAAGATAAGATGGCTACATTAAGCCCCGAACAAGTATCAAAGCTTCATCAATTAGGGCTATTACTGCCTATCTACACAATGATCGCCTCACTAGGCCAAATTTATTCATTGATAGATAAAAAAAATATGCAGTTGAAAAGTTAATTGAGTGATCTAATAAAAGAACTAGCACTAAACAATTTTGCTTCAGTAAAAGTAATCACTATTGGTAATGAAAAGACGCCTCTATTAGTCATAGATAACTTTGCCAACAATGCGCAGCGTTTATTACGCAAGCAAGTAACGGTGAAGAATTTAGTCAACAAGCAAGCGATTTTTATCCAGGAATAAGAAAACAAATGCCTGCCAGTTATGGAACTCAACTATCAAATTTATATCACTCTATAGTGTGTTCTAACTTTAGTATCAAGCAAACTGCGCAGGCTAAAACCATACTATCTGCATTTTCCATAACGACAACGCCACCTAATAAATTAAAACCGATTCAAATGGTGCCTCATTTTGATTCAACAGCAAATAAACAGTATGCTGTTATCCATTACCTCTGTGATAAAGCACACGGTGGTACTTCATTTTATCGACATAAATCAACGGGCTTTGAAAGAATAACTGAGCAAAAAATATCTCAATACGGACAGGTATTAAAACAACAAGCCCTAGCAGAAAATCTACATTTAAAAGCTCAATATATTGAAGGTGATACTCCTCTTTTTGAGCGTATTTTTAGTGTAGAAGCAAAAATGAATCGAGCAATTATATTCCCCAGTAATATGCTACATTCAGGTAATATCAAGCCTGAAGCGGGGTTAATCTCTTGTCCTAAAAAAGGCCGATTAACAGTGAGTTCATTTATTGTTATTGAGTAACATCACACCCCATATCGTATTAGAGTATCGCTTTTAATTGTCAATCCGGCGGGGAATTCTGAGCAATGCAGTAACATATTGCCAGTCCATTTTCTTTTAAGGGAATAACCATTAATCTAAAGATGCGCCTAAACCCTGAGTTGCTCTGCAATCCTGAAACTCGCACTTTGAAATGCCTTGGGTATATTACCTTGCTTAACCA